>JASKKK010000102.1 GCA_030154185.1 Desulfuromonadales bacterium | reverse complement strand
ATACAGCGTAGTTTTCATATGGGAAACGAGCAATTTTTCGTTGTTGCAAGGAAATCAAGGGGTTGCGCGGAGGCGTACATCGGTACGCCGCACAAGCAAGCCTGCGGATTGACGCCGCCACAGCGAAAAAGGGCCGTTTCCGGATGAAAACCAGGTAGGAAAAGATAATTTTAACCGAAGAGTTCGCCGAGCACAGAGAGTTCAGAAGCACTTCAAGGAATTTATCTTTGATTTTTATCCGCGTTTATCCCTGCCGTTTCCGCGTCATCCGCGTTCTATTGCCTTTGACTTTGGAATAAAATTCAGAAATAGAAGATGTTCTTGGCGTCTTCGTGGCTTCGTGCGAGACAGGGGTTTCGGCACCATCGTTTCTCGCGCCCGTTCGCTACGCTCACTCAAGCCACGGAGATCACGAAGTAAACCTTAAAATCTGGTTTTGACTCTCTCAGCGCCCTCGGCGTCCTCTAGAGAGTGTTCATCCGGAAACGTCGGATGGACACAGCGTCGTTTTCATATGGGAAATGAGCAATTTTTCCCAAGGTCAAGAAAATCAAGCTCTTGCACGGAGGCGTAGATGTCTACGCCGCACACGCAAGAGTGTAGATTGACGCAGAGATTGGGGAAAAGGGCCGTTTCCGGATGAAAACTAGTGAGCGAAGCGAACGGGCGGTGCCACGCTTTTAATTTTAACAGTGCCTATCTGCGTACGTTCACTCCCCACGCGACGCGTGCCGGAAGATATCCAGCGCCTGCTTCACCACCCCTTCGACAGGGACCGAGCCATCGAGAACATGATGCGCCGTCTCGCGATAAAGCGGTTCGCGCTCGGCCAGTACTTCGGTGATTTCCTCGACGATCGAACGTCCGGTCAGAGTCGGACGCTGCGCTGCGTTCGGGTCGGCCCTAAGGCGTTCCGCCATGACCTCGACCGGTACATGCAGGTAAAATACCAGGCCATGGGCACGCATGTACGCCCGATTGGAAGCCGCCAGCACCATCCCGCCACCGGTCGCGACCACGGTCTCCGGGGCCGTCACGGCATGCAGGGCTTCGCTTTCCCGTCGGCGAAACCCTTCCCATCCTTCCTTGTCCACCACCTCGGCCACCGTCATCCCGGAAGTTTCGGACAGGTATGCGTCCGTATCGACAAATCCATAATTCAATGTGTTCGCCAGCGCGCGACCGATGGTCGTTTTGCCCGACGCGCGAGCGCCGACCAGATAGATGATATTGGACATGATAACGCCTTTGATTTTTGGTAATGGAAATACACAGAACGCGTACGGGAGTATATAGCAAATACAGTAGGATGGGTAGGTTTTACCGGGTAAAATCACTTCAAAGACTGATCTTCACCGCGGAGCACGCTGAGAGCGCAGAGGAATTCTTAAAATCTGAAATCGGTTTTTTTGATGTTCTAGGCGTCTTCGTGGCTTCGTGGCTTCGTGGCTTCGTGGCTTCGTGCGAGAAAGATCTTTTAAAACAATCGATTTCTCGCGCCCATTCGCTGCGCTTACTCCTCCGTCATCCTGGTTATCCAGTAGGCAGGCTTTCTCTTCAGGTGGGCAATGGCAATCACGACGATGGTATCATCCTTTATGCCGTAGTAAATACCATAAGGGAATCGGTTGACCAGGCAGCGCCTGATTTTCTTGATCACTTGAGTTTGAAATTCAGGGAAGGTCGCAACCAGTCGAAGGGATAGATCAAGCTCATTGAGAAACTCGTAGCCGAGTCCGACAGCTTGCTCTTCATACCAGGAAAAAGCATCATCAAGTTCGGCTTGTGCCGGAGGAAGGAAAAAGATTTTCATCGTTGATTTCGGTACTTATCCATCACGAATTCATAAGATACCGTCGCAATTTCACCACTTTCAAACGCCTTCCAACGCGCCTCCACCTCTTTCACCCATACGCCCTCAATTTCAACATCGGGTCTTATGGTATCGCGAACAACCTTATCGATAAGCCGCACCCGTTCAGCGGGGGAAAGTTTTTCAATCTCCTGGACCAATTCCTTGGCAGTGGGCATTATCCATCTCCTCAATTTAGAAAAGACCTCTCCTCTATTTACCATTTCTTAATTTTTGCATCCCATTTCAATCCAAGTCAAATTCTTTTTCAACATCCCCAGTCACTGCATTTTTACCGCGGAGCACGCTGAGAGCGCAGAGGAATTCTTAAAATCTGAAATAGCTTTTTTGCTATTCTTGGCGTCTTCGTGGCTTCGTGCGAGACGGGAGGTTCGGTACAATCATTTCTCGCGCCCATTCGCTACGCTCACTCGAGCCACGGAGATCACGAAGGGACCTTATTAAAGAACCAGAAGTTGCCTCTGCCTCTCTCAGCGCCCTCTGCGCTCTCTAGTAAGCGAAGCGAACGGGCGGTAAAACCGATGCGGATTCACCCATCCATCATGCCCAGAATCTCCTGCGTCTTCCGCTCCATCAGCGTCTGATCGCCGCGGGTTTCGACATTCAACCGCACCACCGGCTCGGTGTTGGAGCAGCGCAGGTTAAAACGCCAGCGGTCGAACTCCATGCTCAAGCCGTCTGTATAATCGGTATCCTTCGCCACCGTTCGGTAATGGCTCTCGATGCCGGCCAGGGTTGCGGCAGGGTCGCTCAGACGGCGGTTGATCTCACCGCTGGCGGGATAACGGACGATGCGTTCCCCGACCAGGCTGGACAGGGGCTGGCCGCTGCGACACATAAGCTCCGTGACCAGCAGCCAGGGGATCATGCCGCTGTCGCAGTAGGCAAAATCCCGGAAGTAATGGTGGGCGCTCATCTCGCCGCCGTACACCGCATCCTCCCGACGCATGCGCTCCTTGATGAAGGCATGGCCGGTCTTGCTCATGATGGCCGTGCCGCCCAGCTCCGACACCAGATCCATGGTATTCCAGGTCAGGCGCGGATCGTGGATGATGCGGGCGCCGGGGTGGTGCTGCAGAAATGCCGCCGCCAGCAATCCCACCACGTAATATCCCTCGATGAAAGTTCCCTGCTCGTCGAACAGGAAACAACGGTCGAAGTCGCCGTCCCAGGCAATCCCCAGGTCCGCGCCATGAGCCACCACCGCTTCGGCCGTGGCCGCGCGATTTTCCGGCAACAGGGGATTGGGAATACCGTTGGGAAAAGTGCCGTCCGGCTGGTGGTGAACCTTGATGAACTCAAAAGGCAGATGCCCTTCCAGCCGATCCAGCACCGGACCGGCACAACCGTTGCCGGCATTGACCACGATCTTCAACGGCCGCAACTGCTGCCGGTCGATGTAACCGAGCAGATGCTCGATATAACGCGGCCGGGCCTCCAAGGCGGTACGGGTACCGCAACGCACCAAGGGAACGAATTGGTTGCTCAGAGCCAGTTCCCGGATGGCATGCAGTCCGCTGTCGCCGCTGATGGGACGCGCCCCCTGCCGCACCAGCTTCATACCGTTGTAATCCATGGGATTGTGACTGGCCGTCACCATGATGCCGCCATCCATCTCCTCGGCAAAAGTGGCGAAATAGATCTCCTCCGTGCCGCACAGACCGATATCGAAAACATCCGTCCCGCCATCCCGCAACCCGTTGGCCAAGGCGTCGCACAAAGCCGCACTGCTCAGCCGCACATCCCGGCCCACCACCACCCGAGCCGGACGCAGATACTCGGCATACCCCCGGCCGATACGATAGGCGATATCCTCGTTCAGTTCATCCGGGAGACGGCCGCGGATGTCGTAGGCTTTAAAGCAAGATAAATTCGTCATTGGTCATTTGTCCTTGGTCATTTGTATAAAAATCGCCATTCGTCATTTGTCATCAGTCATTGTTTTTTGGGCAGCCAATGGAACGCAGGTAGGCGTTGAGTTTGGGCATGAGCTCTCGCAACAGAAGCTTGGTGGAGAGGGTATTCTCTTCGTCAAGCAGTCCACGACTGTAGGCTCGGCGCAGCCAATGTCTGACTTCATAAAGGGAGCCTCTGGCGATACGTACGAATCTTCGATTGTCCTGGTAAGTTCCCCGGCCGCTTCCTTCGGCAATGTTGGCCCCTACACTGTCAACTGCACGAACCAGTTGTTTTCCAACGGTATCTTTGGCCATATAGTCCCATTCCGAAACAACCTTCCAGATCTCATCCGCCAATTTTTCCGAAAGCTGATAAACCCGCAGTTCCTCAAACCCTCGAGTGGCCATAACTGTCTCCCATTGATAAAGTTTATTAATTTTCTTAATCTAACATCCATCAAAGCGAAACCCAAGAGTAGAGACAATCCTGGCGGTGATCATAAGGTAACAAAAATCATAAAACTGGATGAGTGTAAGCGACAACAAATGACAAAGGACAAGTGACAAAGGACCCGTTTTGATGACAAATACGGACTAACGGCCGTATTTGTCATCAAAACGCACAATATCGTCTTCGCCGAGATACGCCCCGGACTGCACCTCGATCAGCTCCAGCGGTATCAACCCGGGATTTTCGAGGCGATGTTGCACGCCGAGGGGAATATAAGTCGACTGGTTTTCGGAAAGGACCAGGGTTTCGTCACCCCGGGTAATGCGGGCCGTACCTTTGACCACGATCCAATGTTCGGCACGGTGATGATGCATTTGCAAGGACAGGCTGGCGCCGGAATTGACCGTGATGCGCTTGACCTGAAAACGTTCGCTGTGATCGATGCTCTCATAGCTGCCCCAGGGCCGATTCACCCGCCGGTGCAACAACGCCTCGCCCCTGCCCTGCTCTTTGAGTTGCTCGACAATAGCCTTGACATCCTGAGCCCGATCCCGCCGCGCAACCAACACGGCATCGGCAGTTTCCACCACCACATGATCCTCAAGCCCCACCGCCGCCACCATACGCCCGGTGGAGTGCAGATAACAATTGCGACTGTCGTGAGTCAACACATCGCCGCGCATCACATTGCCGGCACCGTCTGCCTGCCCCACTTCCCACAATGCGGACCAGGAACCAACATCGCTCCACCCCGCATCCAGCGAAATCACAGCCGCATCGGCAGTCTTCTCCATCACCGCATAGTCGATGGAATCCTTCGGACAAGCCCCGAACGCATCGGCATCAAGCCGCACAAAATCGAGATCCCGCTGCGCCTTATCCAGCGCCTCACGACAACAAGCCAGCATCTCCGGCGCAAACTTCTCCAGTTCCTCCAGATACCGCGACGCCCGGAACATGAACATGCCGCTGTTCCAGTAGTAGTCGCCGGAGGCGAGGTATTCCTCTGCCGTAGCAGCGTCCGGTTTTTCGACAAAAGTTTCTACTTCGTAGGCTGTATCCGTGACGCGGGACGCGGTACGCGGGACGCGAAAGTCAGAGGCACAACCAGAATCAAGGTTTTCGCTTTCCGCGTCCCGCATACCGCGTCCCGCAAGCAAAGCGCCCGCCTTAATGTACCCATACCCCGTCTCAGCCTTATTCGGCACAATCCCGAAGGTCACCAACTTTCCAGCTTCAGCAAGCACCGCCCCCTCCGCCACCGCACCACGAAACGTCTCGGCATCGACAATCACATGATCCGCCGGCAACACCAGCAACACCGGATCATCCCCCGCCTTTTGCGCCTGCAGCACCGCCACCGCCGCCGCCGGTGCGGTATTGCGCCCCACAGGCTCCAGCATGATCGCCGCGGCAGGACACCCGGCCTGGCGCAACTGCTCGGCCACCATGAAACGATGACTTTCGTTGCACACCACCAGCGGTTCGGCCAGGTTTTGCAGGCCATTCAACCGCAGCTGGGTTTCCTGAAGCATGGTGGTTTCATGGATTAAAGGTAGGAATTGCTTGGGATAATGATCGCGGGATAAAGGCCAGAGGCGTGAGCCACAACCTCCGGAGAGGATAATCGGGATGATCATATTAACAAAACCGTCATATGTCACCTGTCCGTTGTCAAATGTTTTAAACCTTCACTGCCCCCTAGTGGACATGAACAGCCTCCCCAAGGATTTCATCGCGTAGTTGTTTTTTGAGGGCCTTCATTGTCACAAGATCAACCGGCTGATGAAACAATTCCTCGAGATACTCTTTTAAATCCAAGTACTTAAACAGCCCAGGCACTTGACTGTAGGTAACAAGGATATCGAGATCGCTATCCGGCCTGGACTCCCCCCTGGCAACCGAACCAAAAAGAGACAGGGATTGAACATCAAATTTTTGCCGGATTTCTTCCATATGTTGTGAAAGAATCCGGATGACCTGCTCTCGTTGCATGGCATATCCCTTTCGGAAACTGTATCCATCCAAGGTGTTCCCGCCTGGCAATAGATCGGCATGCGGGGCAACTCTGAAAGAAATAGGAGTTTTGCGGCTCCCACTTTTCAAACAGTACCTACCACTTTTTATAGCACGAGTTTGAGAATCGCAATAACTCAAAATCATGTTTTAACCAACTGTTCTTCACTGCTCACGGGAACAGCTCTCTAAGGCCACCGTCTGTTCGATAAAGATCCTCTCCAGCCGCACTTCGGCGGCACACCCCGGATCGGGTGATACCCAGGATGCGAGCGACGGCTTCACCCGTATAGCCCATACGTCTGAAACCGAGATAACTGATCAGGCTGCGAGCATCCGTCACCGCCTTGCGACGACCTGGTTGTCGGATGTCTTCGACCGTGACACCGAACACTTCCGCCACCTTTTCGACCAAAATTTCGAGCGGCAAGATTGAAGGGTCGGATGATGAAATGCGCGACTTACCCAGCAGTCCCTGCACAAACTCACCCGAACCGAGTACCCGCTCATCGTACACCTGGGGTTTATCCTCGATCCCGGTCATCATCACACGGCGCAACCCGCCGCCACAAAGCTCTTCACGCTCTCCCTGCCCCGCGCCGACACTAACAAACTGACGGTAAGCAGTTCGCGCCGCTCTGATGGAGCCAGCGAACCGGCCGAGCACTTCGGCGGTATTTTGTCCGGCCAACTTCTGAGTTCCCATCAGCACCGCATGACCCGACCAGGGATAGCGATCCAAAGCCTCCATATCGCCAACCGCCCCGGCCCGCAGAGGATTGAGATGGACATAGCGGACCAGTTCCAACAGATACGGTTCTTCCTCGCACACGATGGATTTGTAACGGTTCTGAAAAAGATGCCCAGTCCGGCGATGCCGCAGGTTGAAGGTTACAGCATACCCGGTAAGCAGCCGCCGCATGAACGTCGACAACTTATCCCGCCTGGGCCGCAACAGAAAATGGGCGTGATTTCGCATCAGCGTCCACGCCAGGCATTCGGTGCCGGTCTCCACCAGCAAAAGACTCAATCGGCGGAGAAAGGCATTCCGATCGGCATCATCGAGAAAAATGGGCTTTTTCTC
>JASKKK010000034.1 GCA_030154185.1 Desulfuromonadales bacterium | reverse complement strand
GCCGAGGCCGACCAGGGTGGCCGGATTGTCGATGATCAGGCCGAGGTTCTGCAGGCCGATAAAGGCGATGAACAAGCCGATGCCGACAGCGGTGGCCAGTTGCAGCGATACGGGAATGGCCTTGAGAATCCGTTCGCGGAATCCGAGCCAGGTCAAAAGCAGGAAAAAAAGACCGGACAGAAACACGATCCCCAGGGCGGTCTGCCAGGGTATGTGCTGATTCATGACCAGGGTGTAGGTGAAAAAGGCGTTGAGCCCCATGCCCGGGGCCATCATGATGGGCGTGTTCGCCCATAGGCCCATGAGCAGGCTGGCGAGTCCCGCCACCAGGCAGGTGATGGTGGTCAGCGCGCCTTTGTCCATGCCGGTGGCGGTCAGCATGTCGGGGTGAACGAAAATGATGTAGGCCGCAGCCAGGAAGGTTGTGATGCCGCCCAGGATTTCATTGCGCAGGCAGGTTCCGTGTGTCTTGAGGTGAAAGAGACGTTCCAGCACAGGGGCCTCCTCGGGATTGTGATGTGTTCATGAGCCGATGATTTTTTATCACATTTCCCGGGGAGGCGACAGGGTTTTATGCCGGCTGTTGCTGGCGGAACATGGTGAGCAGCATTTTCATATCGGTGGCGGCGCGTACAGCGTGGGGCACATCGGCGGGCATGACGACTATGCTGCCCGCTTCGGCCGAAACGATCTCGCCGCCGATGGTGATCTCCGCCCGGCCGTCCAAGACCTGGACAAAGGCGTCGAACGGAGCGCTGTGCTCGGACAGGGCCTGGCCTTCGGCAAAGGCGAACAAGGTCAGGGTGCCGACCGGGGTTTGGGTCAGGGTGCGGCTGACGATGGCGCCGGGCTGGACGATGACCAGGTCTTTCATGGAATGGGCAGTGGCGGGGGCGAGGGTGCCGCTGTCGGGGTGTTTGTTCATGTTGAACCTCCTGTATGTCTGATGGTGAGTCGTGATGGCGTCTTGTTTTCGATCTTCTCATGCAGACAGGAAGAATCCCTTGATGTCGGTCAAGAATGGCTGTTTTGTCGCCGGCGGTTCGCGAGAGGGGGGCGGAAAAGCGGTAAGATGGCAACGGGGCGTTGCTTCCGCAGCAACGCCCCGCCGATATGTCGTATGTCATTTGATGGTTTTTGCGAAAGTATCAATCCTGGCTTATGAGACGCTCGACGTCGAGCAGGATTTTGACCTCGTCTTCCATTTTGCCGATACCGCTTATGTAGCGACTGGCCTGAGAGTGGGACGAGGACGGCGGCGGCTCGACCTGTCCTTCGGGGATGTCGGCGACCTCGTTGACGTGATCGACAACCAACCCCATAGCCTCGCCGTCGATATTCACGACCACGATGCAGGTCCGTTCGTCGTAGTCGCGCGCCTCGATATTGAAGCGGGCGCGGACATCCATGACCGGAATGACCTTGCCGCGCAGATTGATGACCCCTTTGATGAAATCGGGCAGGTTGGGGATCTTGGTGATTTTCTGGATGCCGATGATCTCGATAACGTAGCGGATTTCTATACCGTAGTCTTCGTCAGCGAGAGAAAAGGTGAGGTACTTGTCCTTTAAGGTATCTTCGTTCTGGGTGTCGAACCCTGATTGTTCGAGAATTTGCGTCATTGCATAACCTCCGTTTCGGTCTGACCGGGTCGGTCGAAATGGGTGGTTCGCGCGTCTCTCTCAGGTCGGTGTCGCTGGTATGGATCTGAGGCAATACTTTTGGCTGGTACTTATTATGTTCCTCGTCGATTGTCAAGGTTTACCTTGTCCTCGCACCGGAAAAAGCCCTGTGCCGAGGGGGCGGTTGACGGGGTGGCAATGGTGATGGACCGGCCGGAGCAATTGTGATTTAATTGTCTGAATTATGCTTGACAAGCTTTGAGCCTTTGGTTTATAAGAGAGCCCACCTGAGGGGGTGATCCCCTGAATGCAACATCTTGCGAGCAAGGCGGTGTAGCTCAGTTGGTTAGAGCATGCGGCTCATATCCGCAGTGTCCGGAGTTCGAATCTCTGCACCGCCACCATACATAAAAGGCCCTCCTGGATTTCAGCGAGGGCCTTTTCTTTTTTGAGCTGCCGGAGGTCTTGTCGATCAATGCAGTCTCTTTTCAAACATATTCTCCTTGAAAGAATAGGGGTCGAGCCGGGCGACGGTATTCTGGTGGCCTTGTCGGGCGGGGGCGACTCCATGGTGCTGCTCGATTTGCTGCTGCAGGTCGGGGACAGCCTGAAACTCGACGTGAAGGCGGCCCATCTCGATCACGGCATACGTGCCGAAAGTCCCGAGGATGCGGCTTTCGTGCAGGATTTCTGCCGCCGGCGCGGGGTGTTCCTGCGCGTGGGGCGGCGGGATGTGCCCGCCCTGGCGGTTGATCGCAGGCAGGGGCTGGAAGAAACCGCCAGGGATGAGCGTCGGGTTTTCCTGCGCGAGATTGCGCGTCTCGAGGGGTGTCGTTTCATTGCCCTCGGGCACCATCGAAACGATCAGGCCGAGACTTTTTTGCACCGTCTGTTGCGCGGCAGCGGCCTGTCGGGGCTTGCCGGCATGCGCCTGCACAGCGATCCTTTCATTCGTCCTCTGCTGCCGTTTGCCCGCAGCGACATTCTTGCCTATCTTGCCGCGCGTTATCTGCCCCACGTCGAAGATTCGAGCAATGCCGATCCGGCTTATACCCGCAACCGCCTGCGACACGAGTTGCTGCCCCGTCTGCGCGATTTCAATCCCCGCATTGAAGAACATCTGGCCCGTCTCAGCCGGCGCATAGCGCTGGAGGAGGACTATTGGGACGGGCAGGTCGACACCTGTCTGGAATCGCTCTGCAAGGAAAATGGCGACGGCATGTGGCTGTCGCGGCCGGAGCTTGCGAAGCTGCATCCCGCTTTGCGTGCCCGCGTGCTGCGCGGTGCGCTGAAGCGCCTGCGGGGCCATCTGGGCGGCATCGGTGCGACGCACCTGGCGTCCCTGGAGAGTTTGCTGGACAATCCCCGCCCGGAGGCCGAGGCGCATCTGCCGGGTGCATGGGCGGCGCGCCGCTATGAGCGCCTGTGGTTGCGCACCGTACCGCCGCCAAGGCCGCGTCCCTTTGCCGTCGATGTGCCCGGGCCGGGAGAGTACGATCTTCCCGGAGGCGGCCGCCTGCAGGTGTCTCTCGAGGATCGCAGCTTCGGGGAAGACCGCTGGACGGTGGAATTCGATGCCGGTCAGGTAGCCTTTCCGCTGGTGGTGCGTTCCTTTGCGCCCGGCGACCGGTTTTATCCCTGCGGCGGACCCGGGCGGCGCAAACTCAAGGATTTCTTTATCGACGTAAAGCTCGATCGTGAGACCCGCCGTTCGCTGCCGCTGGTGGTGGCCGACGAAATCCTCTGGCTGCCGGGGGTGCGACGCTGTCACGGGCGTTGGCCGCGACAGCAGGCAGGGGCGGTGCTGAGACTGTCCGTCTCCGGCCTGCGCCGGGCCAATCAAAGCTTGTGAAAGTAAAGGGTTTATGATAAATTTCGAAAACATTTCAGTGGTTTTGGCCCTGTTCTGGCATGGAGAGGGTGCGGCCGCATAAAGTAAGGGGGAACAGTGAATCCGATCTTTAAAAATCTGGCGCTTTGGCTGGTCATTTGCCTGGTCATGATTACCTTGTTCAATCTCATGACCAATCGACAGGACGAGCCGAAAGCCATATCCTATACGGCGTTTCTGGATGCCGTGGAAGAGGGCAACGTTCAGGAAGTCGTTCTTGAAGGGCCCAACATCGAAGGCAAGGACGAGGACGGCCAAGCCTTCACAACCTACGCTCCCAACGACCCGCGCCTGGTCGAGGTGCTGCGCAGCAAAGGCGTTACCATTCAGGCCAAGCCCGAAGAGGACCGGGGGTTCTGGATGACCCTGCTGTTTTATTGGGGGCCGATCATTCTGTTTATCGGCGTCTGGATATTTTTCATACGCCAGATGCAGTCGGGCAGCGGCAAGGCCATGAGTTTCGGCAAGAGTCGGGCGAAGCTGCTGACCGAAAACGGCAACCAGGTCACATTCAAGGATGTCGCCGGTATCGACGAAGCCAAGGACGAATTGCAGGAAATCGTCGCGTTTCTCAAGGATCCCAAAAAATTCTCCAAACTCGGCGGTAAGATACCCAAGGGGGTGTTGCTGGTAGGCCCTCCGGGTACCGGCAAAACTCTGCTCGGCCGCGCCATCGCAGGGGAAGCCGGGGTGCCTTTCTTTTCCATTTCCGGCTCGGATTTTGTCGAGATGTTTGTCGGGGTCGGCGCCAGCCGGGTGCGCGACCTGTTCGTGCAGGGCAAGAAAAACGCTCCCTGCATCATCTTTATCGATGAAATCGACGCCGTCGGCCGTCATCGCGGCGCCGGTCTGGGAGGCGGACACGACGAGCGGGAACAGACCCTCAACCAGTTGTTGGTGGAGATGGACGGTTTCGAATCCAACGAGGGGGTTATCCTGATCGCGGCCACCAACCGTCCCGATGTTCTCGATCCGGCTCTGCTGCGTCCCGGACGTTTCGACCGCCAGGTTGTGGTCCCGCGCCCGGACATCAAGGGGCGCGCCATGATTCTCGACGTGCATGCCCGCAAGATTCCTCTCGATGATGATGTCGATCTCGAGGTCGTGGCGAAGAGCACCCCCGGTTTTTCGGGTGCCGACCTGGCCAACCTCATCAACGAGGCGGCGCTGCTTGCCGCACGGAGCGACAAGGAAAAGGTCGGTATGCAGGATCTCGAGGCGGCCAAGGACAAGGTCCTCATGGGGACCGAACGCCGCTCCCTGGTGATTACCGAAAAAGAGAAGCGGGTCACCGCTTACCATGAGGCGGGTCACGCGGTGGTGCCTCTGTTTTTGCCGGAAGCCGATCCGGTTCACAAGGTTTCCATCATTCCGCGCGGCCGGGCTCTGGGCGTGACCATGTTCCTGCCCGAGGAGGAGAAATACAATCAGTCGCGCGTCGGCCTCGAAACCGCACTTTGCGGGCTGCTTGCCGGGCGGGTGGCCGAAGAACTGGTGTTTGGCGAAATCACCAGCGGCGCCAGCAACGATATCGAGCGCGCCACCAATATCGCCCGCAAGATGGTTTGCGAGTGGGGCATGAGCGACAAGATAGGACCGCTGACCTTCGGGGAAAAGGAAGGCGAGGTATTCCTTGGCCGTGATTTCGGCCATACGCGCAATTACAGCGAAGCGACCGCGGTTGAGATCGATAACGAAATCCGGCGCATCGTGCGGGAAAGCTACGACCAGACCCGCCAGATTCTCGAAACCCACCGTGAAGGTCTGGTCAGCGTGGCCGAAGCCCTGCTGGAGCGCGAGACCATTGACGGCAAGGAAGTCCGCCGCATGGTTCTCGGAGACGATGCCGGGGAGGTTGCTGAAGGCGCCACCGAGGCTGCGACCGACGCGCCGACGGTTGAGGGGTGATGGCTCCTGAACGGCAGGGGGCTGCCGCCCCGGATGTTTCGCAAAGAAGGGGCGAATACGCTCCCTCCGGCCTGCCGGACTTTCTGGAGGGGCGCAGCTGCCGGCTCGATCTGCGGCGTCCCTTGATCATGGGCATTCTCAACGTCACGCCGGATTCCTTTTTTGCCGGAAGTCGTGCCGCCTCGGTAGAGGACGCCTGCGCACGCGCGCTGTGCATGCAGGAGGAGGGGGCCGATCTTGTCGACCTCGGGGGCGAGAGTACCCGGCCGGGGGCACCCCTGATCGGAGAACAGGAGGAACTCGACCGGGTCTTGCCGGTGATAGAAGCCCTTGCCGGAAAGCTGCATATCCCCATTTCCGTCGATACCAACAAGAGCACCGTGGCGCGTGCGGCGATTGGGGCCGGTGCCGAGTTCATCAACGATATCAGCGGCTTCGATTTCGATCCGGACATGGCCCGAACCGTGGTGCAGTGCGGTGCCGGAGCTTTTCTCATGCATACCCGCGGCCGGCCGGAACAGATGCAGGCCGACACCCGCTACCGGGATCTCTTTGCCGAAGTCTGCTCTTATCTGCAAAAGGCGCTGGCACGGGCCGAAGCCGCCGGCATTCCCCGGTCCCGGCTGGCTGTCGATCCGGGCATCGGTTTCGGCAAGGACCTTGGCGGCAATCTCGAGATTCTCAACCGGCTGCACGAGCTGCACGCATTGGGCGCGCCCGTGTTGCTGGGGACTTCCCGCAAAGCCTTTATTGGCCGGATTACCGGACAATCCGATCCGGCCGAACGCCTCAACGGTACCCTCGCCACCGTGGCTTTGGGGGTAGCGAGCGGCGTCCAGATTTTCCGGGTGCACGACGTGCGCCCGGCCCGGGAGGCGGCCCTCACGGCGTGGGCCGTGGTGCATCGGCAGCTGCCTTGAATAGTCTACCCTATTAATATTGTACGCGGATAACCGAATATGAGCGGATTCCTTAACTTTATCCAGAACTTCAGGTGGTTGCTTGATCCGCTCGACGTCGTTATCGTCGCCTTTATCATCTATCGCATCATCTTGCTGATCAAGGGGACCCGCGCGGTTCAGATGCTGTTCGGTCTGGCGGTGATCCTGTTGGTTTACGTATCTTCGCAGGTCGCCGGGCTCTATACGCTGCATTGGATTCTCGACAATTTTCTGTCTTCCATTATCCTCGTGATCGTCGTGCTGTTTCAGAATGATATCCGTCGTGCCTTGATCCATGTCGGCGCCAACCCGTTTTTTACCGATCTTTCGTATCGTGAAGAGAATGAAATCATTTCCGAGTTGGTCAAGGCCTGCGTGAACATGGCCAATCGGCGTATCGGTGCCCTTGTGGTGATCGAACGGGAGACCGGCATAAAGGATTTTCTGGAAGTCGGTACGGAAATCGACTCCAAAGTCAGCAGCGACCTGATTGCATCCATTTTTCTGCCTTATTCTCCTCTGCATGACGGCGCCCTGGTGGTGCAGCAGGGGCGCCTGACGCGCGCCGGATGCTTTTTGCCCTTGTCCCAGAATCCCGACATCAGCAAAGCCCTCGGCACGCGTCACAGGGCGGCCATCGGTTTGACCGAACTGGTCGATGCGATTGCCATTGTGGTTTCCGAGGAGACCGGCAAGATATCCATGGTGGTCGGCGGACGCATTACGCGCGATCTCGATTCCACCTCCTTGAGCCGGGTTCTGAAAACTCTTTTGGAACCCCGTAACGCCCGGAAGAAAAGTGACCATGTTTAAAATGTTGACGGAAAACTGGGCGCTGAAACTGCTGTCCCTGGTTTTCGCTCTGATCCTGTGGTTTTTTGTCATGGGAGAGCGGAAGCTGGAGCGCTCTTATGCGGTGCCCCTGGAGATGAAAAATATACCGGGTGGCATGATGGTGGCGAATGAAGTGCCGAGCAGGGTGGATGTGCGCATCAACGGCCCTCGCACTTTGCTGATGAATCTGCATGCCGAGGATATGCCCATCGTCGTCGATCTGAAGGAACTGCCGCCGGGCCTGACGTCTTTCAAGCGCCTCGAGGAGCGGCTTAACATTCCGGCGCCTCTGAAGGTAACTCGATTGTCGCCGTCTTATATCGACGTCAAGCTCGATCGCGTCGAGACCGTAAAGGTACCGGTGAAGCCGGTTCTGTCGGGCCGGCCCGCATCGGGGTTATGGGTCGAGAAGGTGACCACCGATCCCGATTCGGCTGTTGTCGAAGGCGCTGCGGAGGAGCTCGATGCTCTGCGGCAGGTCGAGACCGTTCCGGTGCGCATCGAAGGCATCAGCAGCAACGTGGTCGAGGTGGTACCCCTCGATTACAGCGGCAAGTTTTCCTGGCTCAAGTCGCCGGAGAACGTTGAAATCAAAATTACCGTCGGGCCGAAGCCCGATAAGTTGTAAAAATCGGACAGGAGACCGAGGGAAGTCATGAAGAAAAAATTGTTCGGTACGGACGGGGTTCGCGGGGTCGCCAACATCTATCCCATGACCACCGAGATCGCCATGCAGCTCGGCAGGGCTGCAGCCTATATATTCAAGAAGGATAACCACCGGCGCCATCGCATCGTCATCGGCAAGGATACGCGCTTGTCCGGCTACATGATCGAAAACGCGCTGGTAGCCGGTATCTGCTCCATGGGGGTCGACGTGCTGCTGGTCGGTCCTTTGCCGACGCCGGGGATCGCGTTCATCACTTCGTCCATGCGCGCCGATGCCGGGGTGGTGATTTCGGCCTCGCACAACCCCTATCAGGACAACGGCATCAAATTTTTCTCCGCAGACGGTTTCAAATTGCCGGACGAAACCGAGCTTGAAATCGAAAAGCTTATTTTCGGCAACGAAATCGACTCGCTGCGGCCCGTTGCGGACGAGGTGGGCAAAGCTTTTCGCATCGACGACGCCTGCGGTCGCTATATCGTGTTTTTGAAAAATTCCTTTCCGCAGAATCTCGACCTCAACGGTCTGAAGATCGTCCTCGACTGCGCCAACGGCGCGGCCTACAAAGTGGCTCCGGCGGTGCTCGAGGAGTTGGGAGCCGACGTCATCACGCTGGGCGTCAAGCCCAACGGTTCGAACATCAACGCAGGCTGCGGCTCCCTCTATCCGGAAGTCATCGCCAAGGCGGTCAAGGAGCACGGGGCCCATCTCGGCATGGCTCTGGACGGGGATGCCGACCGGGTTATCTTTGTCGACGAACAGGGCCGGGAGGTCGACGGGGACCAGATTATGGCGATCTGCAGCATGGATATGATGAAGCAGGGCAAGCTGGCCAACAACACCCTTGTGTCCACGGTGATGAGCAATATGGGGCTCGACATCGCGTTGCGCAAGGCCGGGGGCAGAGTAGTCAAAACGGCGGTCGGTGATCGTTACGTGGTCGAAGAGATGCGTCGCGGCGGGTATAATCTTGGAGGCGAGCAGTCCGGCCACATGATTTTTCTCGATCACAACACTACCGGCGACGGCATGATTTCGGCGCTGCAGTTGCTGGCGATCATGCAACGTACGGGCAAGCCGCTGTCGGAACTCGCCCAGAGCATGACCGCCTTGCCGCAGGTCCTGGTCAACGTCCGGGTGGCCAGCCGTCAGGACATCAATATCGTGCCGGAAATCGCGCGTACGGTCAAGGCCGCGGAGGAAGCGCTGGCCGATGCCGGACGCGTATTGATCCGCTATTCGGGGACCGAACCGCTGTTGCGCATCATGCTGGAAGGTCAGGATGAAAAACAGATTACCGAGTTGGCTCAGGGGATCGCCGATGTCATCGATCGGCATCTCGGTGCCAGAACAAAGGAGCAATAGTCGTGGCATTACTAGGAGTCAATGTGGATCATGTGGCGACCATCCGGCAGGCCCGAGGAACCAATGAGCCTGATCCGGTGACGGCCGCCGCCCTGGCCGAACTGGCCGGCGCCGACGGTATCACCATCCATCTGCGGGAAGACCGCCGGCACATTCAGGACCGGGATCTGGAATTGATGCGCCAGACCGTAAAGACCCGCCTGAACCTGGAGATGGCGGCTACCGAGGAGATGGTCGGCATCGCCCTCAAGGTGCGGCCCGATGCCGTAACCCTGGTCCCGGAAAAACGCAAGGAGCTGACGACCGAAGGCGGACTCAACGTCTCCCTGCTGCGGCAGACCCTTAAAAAGCACATCGAGCTGCTCAAGCAGGGCGGTATCAGCGTAAGTCTGTTCATCGATCCCGACCTGGAGCAGGTCAAGGCCTCTCACCGGATCGGTGCCGATGCCATCGAAATCCATACCGGAGCGTACTGCGATGCCCCCTGCGCCGAGATGCGAAGCAGCGAACTCGATAAAATCGCCGCCGCCGTCAAGGCCGGCAACAAGCTGGGCATGATGGTGCATGCCGGTCACGGTCTGACCTATTTTAACGTGCGGCCGGTTGTGGGCCTGGGAGGTGTCCGGGAATTCAATATCGGGCACAGCATCATTTCGCGAGCCGTGCTGGTCGGCATGGAAAGGGCGGTGCGGGAGATGAAGGCGCTGGTGGACGGAGCCTGACATGCCCTGTATCAGCGGCCTTGGAAGCGATCTGGTGCGTATTCAGCGTTTTCGGGCGTTTCTGCAGGCCGGCAAGACCGCGCTTTTGGGGCGCCTGTTTACCTGTGAAGAGCGCGAATACTGCCTGTCCAAAAAAGATCCCGCGCCCCATCTCGCGGTGCGCTTCGCCTCTAAGGAGGCCTTTCTCAAAGCCCTCGGCACGGGGCTGCGGCACGGCATCTGCTGGCACGATGTTGCCGTGGTGCGCGACGCGTCAGGTAAACCCGGCCTGTCGCTGGGCGGCGAGGCCGCCCGACTGTTCGAAGAACATGGCCATCGTCGGCATCTGCTGACCTGCAGCCACGATGGGGATTACGCCCTGGCCACAGTGGTGTTCGAAGGTAAGTGACCTGATTTTTTGCGTTTTGAAAGGGGTATGACCATGCTGAAAGCCCGTGATATCATGACCAGCGAAGTTCATACGGTTTCCATGCAAACCAGCGTCGAAGAGCTGGCCCGCCTGTTCGTCAAAACCGGGGTCAGCGCCATGCCCGTGGTCGATGACGAAGGCATGCTGCAGGGGATCGTCACCGAGACTGATCTGGTCGCTCAGGATAAACCGTTGCATATCCCTACCGTTGTTTCCTTGTTCGACTGGGTCGTTTACCTGGAGAGCGAGGATCGTTTCGCCGAGCAGGTTAAAAAAATGACGGCGCGCCAGGTGCGTGAAATATGCACCACCGATGTGGCTACCTGTTCGCCGGACGAGCCTGTTTCCAAGATCGTCGGCCTGATGCTCGAAAAAGGGATCCACATCGTGCCGGTGGTTGAAGACGGCAAATTGCTGGGCATCGTCGCCCGCCTCGATATCATTCGCAGCATGGAGCTCTGATCGGTGGCGGAATGGAAACTCGATAGCGCTTCGGCGGAAGAGACCTGGCGTCTCGGAATGTATCTGGGGCAGGTCATAACCGACCCGGCGGTCATCTTGCTGAACGGCGATCTCGGTGCCGGCAAAACCTGTTTAACCCAGGGCATCGCCCGAGGTCTCGGGGTTCCGGAAGATGAGGCGATCACCAGCCCCACGTACACCCTGATGAATCTGTACCAGGGACGGCTGCCGCTTTACCATTTCGACCTGTACAGGCTTGTCGATCCCGATGAGCTGGAAGAACTCGGCATGGAGGAATATCTTCCGGGCGAGGGCGTTGCGGTGGTGGAGTGGGCCGATCGTTTTGAAGGATTGTGTCCGAGTTATCTCGAGATCCGTATCTGTCACCGGGGGCTTGATCTGCGCACCATCCATTTTCATGCTGTCGGGACAACGGGCAGAAACCTGTTGGAGGCCCTGCAGGCTGCCTGGCAGCAGCAGAGGTAAGCCATGAAGACCTACGATCTCGCCGTCGTCGGTGCCGGACCGGGAGGTTACGTGGCCGCTTTGCGGGCCGCGCGGCACGGCGCACGAGTCTGCCTCGTAGAGCGCGATCGTCTGGGGGGTACGTGTCTGCATCGCGGTTGTATTCCGACCAAGGCTCTGCATGCCACGGCGCAGCGGCTCGCCATGCTCAAGGACTGCGCGCAGCACGGCATACGCGTTGGCGAAGTCGCGTTCGATCCGATGCAGGCCATGGCGCGCAAGGACGCGGTGGTCCAACGTCTCGAGCAGGGTATCGCCGGTCTGGTGCGGCAGGGCGGCGTGGATCTTCTGCAGGGCGATGCGATGCTGGAAGCGCCCGGCCGACTGCGGGTGCGACGTCCCGGATGGTCAGCTCTGGTGCGCGCCGATGCCGTTGTCCTGGCCACCGGTTCCAGGGCCGTCAGGCCTGGTTTTCTGGACGCGGGCGGGAAAAATGTTTTGACCAGCGATGAAATTCTTGTTATGCAGAACCTTCCGTCTTCATTGCTGGTACTGGGGGGCGGTTACATCGGCTGCGAGCTTGCCGGCATCCTGGCCTGTTTCGGGGTCGAGGTGACGCTGGTTGAGCAGCGTGATCACCTCCTGGAAAGTCAGGATCGCGATGCCGTGCGAACGGTGGTCGAGGGCTTGCGCCGTCTGGGCGTCGAGATCATCACCGGCGCGCGTATCCGTCAGGTGGAAGAGCATGCCGGAATTCGGGCTTTCTTAGACGATGGCCGCTGCCTGCAGACCGACCAATTGCTCGCGGCTCTGGGGCGGATTCCCAACAGTGCCGGATTGGGACTGGCCGAGGCCGGCGTGACCCTTGACGGGGCTGCGGTACAGGTCGATGAGCACATGCAGACCTCGGTGCCGGGGGTTTATGCCATCGGTGATTTGACCGGCTCCACCATGCTGGCTCATGTCGCCATGCATCACGCCGAGGTTGCGGTGGCCCGCATTCTGGGTATGCAAGGCCCTGACCGCGGTGCGGATCCGCAGGTTCCGAGTGTCGTATTCACGCAGCCGGAACTTGCCCAGGTCGGCGTGACGGAGGCGGACTGCCGCGCTCGCGGGCAATCGGTCGCGATCGGCAGATTCGCGTACCGGGCCAACGGCAAGGCGCTTTGCGACGGTGCGGGCGATGGGCTGGTAAAGTTGGTTGCCGATGCCTCCAACGGCCGTCTGATCGGAGCCGTGATCGTCGGTGCGGGTGCCTCGACCATCGTCGCCGAGGTTGCCGCCGCCATTAGGGCCGGCATGACCGCCAGGCAGCTCGGTACAGTTGTTCATGCCCATCCGACCCTGTCGGAGATGGTTCAGGAAGCTGCGCGCGACCTGGACCGGGAAGCGATTCATAAACCATACAAGAAGGATGCAGGTTGACGGATCCGGGACGGAAGGACAACGGGAGAGGGGGCTATCCCCGGCTCGTTTGTTTGCGCTCCGAAAACCTGATGTTCTATATTGAAAAGGAGGAAGGGTACTATGGCCCTGGTTGTACAGAAGTACGGGGGGACATCGGTCGGTTCCGTTGACAGGATCCGCAATGTCGCCCGTCGTGTTGCCAAGACCTACGATGACGGCAACGATGTGGTGGTGGTCGTATCGGCCATGTCCGGAGAAACCAACAAGCTGGTCTCTCTGGCTAATGAAATGTGCGATTTTCCCAGCGAACGGGAATATGACGTGTTGGTTTCCACCGGTGAACAGGTCACGATTTCCCTGCTTTCCATGTGCCTGCAGTCCATGGGATACAAAGCGAAGAGCTACCTGGGGCATCAGATTCCCATCATTACGGACAGCACATTCACCAAAGCCCGCATCGAGGAAATCGGCGACAAGAATATTCGTGAAGACCTCAAAAACGGCAATATCATCGTCGCGGCCGGTTTTCAAGGTGTGGATCGCGACGGCAATCTCACCACCCTCGGACGCGGCGGTTCCGACACCTCCGCCGTGGCGGTGGCGGCTGCGCTGAAAGCCAATGTGTGCGAAATCTACACCGATGTCGACGGCGTCTATACCACCGATCCGCGCATCGTGTCGGAAGCCACCAAAATCGAAAAGATATCCTACGACGAAATGCTGGAAATGGCCTCCCTCGGCGCCAAGGTTCTGCAGATCCGCTCGGTGGAGTTTGCCAAGAAGTTCGGCGTGGTGATTCATGTACGTTCCAGTTTCAACGATAATCCAGGGACCCTGGTTACCAAGGAGGACGAAGATATGGAGACCGTTCTGGTTTCGGGTATTACATATAACAAGGATGAGGCCAAGATTTCCGTGATGGGAGTTCCGGACAAGCCCGGCATTGCCGCGAAACTGTTCACCCCTCTGACCACATCCAACATCACCGTCGATATGATTATCCAGAACGTTTCGCACGACGGGCTCACCGACCTGACTTTTACCGTTCCGCATGGTGATTTCAAAAAGGCCCTCAAGGCGGTCGAGGAAACCGCGCGGGAGATCGGTGCCGCCGGTGTTCGCAACGATGAAAACATCGCCAAAGTTTCCATTGTCGGCGTGGGGATGCGGTCCCATTCCGGTATCGCCAGCAAGATGTTCCGGGTTTTGAGCCAGGAAGGTATCAACATTCAGATGATTTCCACCAGCGAGATCAAGGTTTCCTGTATTATCGATTCCAAGTACACGGAGTTGGCGGTTCGTGTTCTTCACCAGGCTTTCGGCCTGGATAAAAAGGAAAGCAAGGCCGAATAGGGAGTATCCTCCGGAACCCGGCCGCAGCCAAGAGGTAGGCAATGACTGCGATTCGATTGTACGATACCACCCTGAGGGATGGCACCCAGGCAGAGGAAGTTTCTTATCTGGTCGAGGATAAGATCCGCATAGCCGAAAGACTCGATGCTCTGGGGATTCATTATATTGAAGGCGGGTGGCCGGGATCCAATCCCAAGGACATCAGCTTCTTCCGGGAGATCCGTAAGGTTGCACTGAAGCAGACGAAAATTGCCGCCTTCGGATCCACACGTCGGGCCAGGACGACGCCGGACAAGGATAACAACCTGCGCACACTGATTCAGGCTGAGCCCGATGTTATCACCATTTTCGGCAAGACCTGGGATTTCCATGTGCGCGAAGCATTGCGCATCAGTCTGGACGAAAATCTGGAGCTTATCAACGACTCCCTGGTCTATCTGAAGCAGCGTGTCGACGAAGTGTTCTACGACGCAGAGCATTTTTTCGACGGCTACAAGGCCAATCCGGAATATGCCATAAAAACGCTGCAGGCGGCTGAACAGGCCGGCGTCGATTGCATCGTGCTGTGCGATACCAACGGTGGGACGCTGCCTTTTGAATTGCCGCCGATCATCGACGAGGTACGCAAGCACATCACCACGCCGCTGGGAATCCATGCCCATAACGACAGCGAATGCGCTGTGGCGAATTCCCTGGT
Source organism: Desulfuromonadales bacterium (assembly GCA_030154185.1). GTDB lineage: Bacteria > Desulfobacterota > Desulfuromonadia > Desulfuromonadales > Syntrophotaleaceae > Syntrophotalea. Next base: position 13,883 of record JASKKK010000034.1, on the reverse strand, counting down.
GGCCGTCGATTGCGGTTGCGTTCATGTGCAGGGGACCATCAACGGTTTCGGAGAACGGTGCGGAAACGCCAACCTGTGTTCCATTGTTCCGTCTCTGTTGCTCAAAATGGGCAAGGAATGCCTGACCGACGAGCAGTTGGCGTCTTTGCGGGAGGTTTCGCGGTTCGTGTACGAGCTGGCCAATCTGGTGCCGAACAAGCACCAGCCGTTTGTCGGCAACTCCGCTTTCGCCCACAAGGGCGGGGTGCATGTTTCGGCGATACAGCGCCACCCCGAAACCTACGAGCATATCCGGCCCGAGCGTGTCGGCAATGTCAGCCGGGTGCTTGTTTCCGACCTTTCGGGACGGTCCAATATCCTGGCCAAGGCGGAGCAGTTCAATATCAAGCTCGACAGCAAGGATCCTCTGACCGTAGAAATCCTCGAACGTTTGAAAGAGCTTGAAAACCAGGGATATCAATTCGAAGGGGCCGAAGCGTCCTTCGATCTGCTCATGCGGCGGGCCCTGGGAACCTTGCGGCCGTTCTTTTCCGTGGTCGGTTTCCGTGTCATCGACAGCAAGCGCGAGGGCGAAGAAAAACCTTTTTCCGAAGCCACGGTACAGATCAAGGTGGGCGGGCATGTAGAACATACCGCCGCAGAGGGCAACGGTCCGGTCAATGCCCTGGACCACGCCTTGCGCAAGGCTCTGGAGAATTTCTATCCGCAAATCAAAGAAATGCAGTTGCTGGATTACAAGGTCAGGGTTCTTCCCGCAGGACGGGGCACGGCGTCGGTGACCCGAGTCCTTATCGAATCGGGCGACAGGACCATGCGCTGGGGCACTGTCGGGGTCAGCGACAACATCGTCGATGCATCCTATTATGCCCTGGTCGACGCCTTTTTCTACAAACTTCTGAAAGACAGCGAAGCATCCTGACCATGAGGCGGACTAACGGAACCGTTTTGCTGGTCCTTGCTTTGCTTTCCATAACACTGTTTCGCTATGGCCGGGTGGTTGCTTTTTTCGACAAAGAGCCCCCGGCTTTTGATGTAAATAGACCCGGATGTGTTACGCTTTTTCTAGGCGAGGGGTTTCGAAATCCCGGCTACCATCACTTTTTTGACGGTGCTATGGTTTCCGACGTCATTCAGATGGCGGTCACGGAAAGGGTTGTCAGGGTGCCGGTCTCGGTCGATGAAGGACGCCCTCTGTGCACTGGGGAAGGTCTGGAAATTCTATCATCGAAAGCACAAGAGTTCGTTTTGTCGAGGTTTTTTGTCCACGCAGGACAACGGATAACGCTTGGGATTCCACTTCGAGTCGATACGATGAAGACCAACGATTGGCAGGCATTGCCGGGCATAGGTCCCTGTCTGGCTGAGCGTATCGTGAAAAACCGCCAAAAAAATGGCGAATTTGCCGATCTCGAGGACCTGCAACGCGTTCGGGGGATCGGGCCAGCCACAATCCGGCGCTTGGAAAAGTTTTTTTAAAAAAGGAAAAAAAATATAAAAAACCGTAAAAACAGTCACTTAGGTAGGCATGTTTAGTCTTTGATGCATTGTCGAATCATTTTCCTCTGCGTGCTGGCACAGGTTGTGAAACTATGTTTTGCAAAACCCGATACCTGTAGGCAGTTATCATTCAACAAAGGGGGAAAATATGAGATGTCCTAAGTGCAAAGGCCGTATGTATGCTGAGAAATTCTATGATTTTGTGAGGGTATTTGACGCTTGGAAATGCTCTGCCTGCGGAGAAATAATCGATCACACCATTCTTGCCAATCGGGCGCGCAGCCGTAACGTCTTCTTAGGCTGAGTTGCTATGGCATTCGCCTGAGCTGGATTTCAGCAGGCGCATATAGTATTCGTCAAAAGGTCGGGCCATCGGTTCCGGCCTTTTTGTTTTGAAGAGAGTCTTCTGGAAACATGCAAAGGAGGTCAGGGCGTGCGCACAAGCGGGCTTGCGGAATATATGGCGTTCGCAAAACCGATCGGGTTTTTGCTGCTGCTGCCTATGGCGGTTTATGTCGGAACGACAGGTTTGCTGTTGTTGGTAAGAAGACTGGCCGAAAAAGCTTCCCCGGGCGCGGCAGAGCTGATTAAAACCTATGCATCACGGCCTGTCCGAATTCTGGTCGTCCTGGCTACGATCGGCATGGTGTTGCCGGTCATGGAGTGGCCGTCGGAGCTTCTGGGCGTGTCGAGACATGTTCTGGCTCTGAGTATGATCGGGGTATGTGCCTGGTTGCTTATCAATGCCACCCTGGCCGGGCGTCGTGTGGTGCTCAGGCGTTATGACCTGGGCAAGGCGGATAACCTTAGGGCCCGTGCCATGACGACCCAGGTCACCATGCTGCTGAGGGTGTTGTGGGTTGTCATCTGTGTGCTGGCCATCGCCTGCATGTTGATGACTTTCGAGAGGATCCGCCAACTCGGCATCAGTCTGCTGGCCTCGGCCGGACTTATCGGTATCGTGGCCGGTTTTGCCGCGCAGAAAAGTCTCGCAACCCTGGTGGCCGGTATTCAGCTGGCGATCACCCAACCGATCCGTATCGATGATGTGGTGGTCATCGAGGGAGAGTGGGGACGCATCGAAGAGATTACCCTGACGTACGTGGTGGTGCGGATCTGGGACGAGAGAAGACTGGTGGTGCCGATTACCCAGTTTCTCGAAAAACCTTTTCAGAACTGGACCCGCCAGTCGGCGCAGATTCTTGGAACGGTCTATTTGTGGGTCGATTACAAGATTCCGATCGCCGCATTGCGCCAGGAACTGGAACGGGTGGTCTCCGACTCGCCTCTGTGGGATGGCAGGGTTTGTGGGATGCAGGTAACGGAAGCCGGCGAACGGGCCATGCAGCTGCGGGCCCTGGTAAGCGCCTCCGATTCCGGAAAATGCTGGGAGCTGCGTTGTGAAGTGCGGGAAAAACTCGTCGATTACGTGCAACGGCATCATCCGGGAGCGCTTCCGTGCTTGCGTGCCCGGCTCGATGCTTTTCCACAAGGGGAAAACATCGAGGCTTGATGGGGACGGTATTTAATCGTCCTGTCAATGACCGCCCTTTAACTGAAGGAAAAACCCCGTCGGATTTTGGTCAAGGGTGTTCCGTTTGACAAAAGAGCCATCGCCGGATATGCAAGGGGCTATCCCCTTGACAACCATGCGATGATGTCCTTTTTCCCCGCGTTATCACCCCGAACGACAAGAGCATCCCGGATGGTTGAATCCCGGGAAAGGGCGGCGATATCCGCCGCGCTTCTGCCGCTGCCGCCACCGCCGTGGGTGATAAAGGGGAAGATGATCTTTCCGGAGAGATCGACTTGCGACAAAAACGATTGCACCGGCGGGGCTATGGTGTGCCACCAGATCGGTGAGCCGAGGAAAATGACATCGTAGGAGCCGATGTCCTCGACCTTGGTTTTCAGCGGCGGTCTGTAACCCGCGCTCAGCTCTGCGTTGGCCTGCTTCGCAACCGCATGGTAGTCGTCGGGATAAGGGGCGACCGGATCAATTTCCACCACGTCTCCGCCCACAATCCGTTGTATCCGTCGGGCGATTTCCCGGGTGTTGCCGGAGCGGGAATAATAGACAAGCAGAACCTTTGTGCCGTCGGCAAAGAGTTTTTGTGGTATTTCTTCCATCTCAATCCCCTGTATTTAAGTGCCTGTCAGGAAACGTTTCTTCTTTTCGAAGGGAGGACGCTGTTATTTACCGTCCAACATCCCGTTCAGCACTTCACGGGCCCTTTCGGCGGCATCTTTCCCGACCTTTTTATCGAGCACGCAGATAAAAGTTTTGGCATTCAAAAATCCCTTAGCCTTTGTTCGGCGGACGGTCCCGGGGTGAAATTCACTTACAAATATAAGACTACTCCCACGAATGCATCCCAGATAGTTCAATCCTTTTGATTTTTTGTCCAATCCTCCAAAAACAATTCGAGATATTGCCTGGAAAAAAAGGGGTTGGTATGATCTAGACAATCGATATGGGGGGAAAGTGATGAAAAAACAGGGTATTGATAGTGTAGAAGCAGGGGTGGGCAAGAGCGATTCGCTCAAGGCGCTGGTGGCGGGAATTGCCCGATGGACCACGGGTTGTGGCGAGTTTCAAACGCCGGTCCGGGGCTTGACCTTCTATCGCCTCGATCAACCGACCGAACCGAACCCCGGTCTGGCCGAGCCCAGTATCTGCCTGATTGCGCAAGGGGCCAAAAGGATCCATCTCGAGGACGAAGTTTTCGACTACGATGCCCACAGGTATCTGCTCGCATCGGTCTATCTGCCGTCGATGTATCAAGTCATTTCCGCCAGTCCCGAGGAACCGTACCTGGGGCTGGTGCTGAAATTCGATATGCGCGAACTGTCCCGTCTGATGATCGACAGCAATCTGCCCGCGCCCCGCAGCAGAGGCATCGATCGCTGCATGGCGACCGGCGAGGTCACACTACCCCTGCTCAGCGCCTTTCAAAGGCTGGTCGCCCTGCTTGACGAACCGGAGGACATCCCGATACTCGCGCCGATGCTGCACCGGGAAATCCTCTATCGCCTGCTGGTGGGCGAACAGGGCGACAGGCTTCGCCACATCGCCTCGAGCGGCAGCCGCAGCCACCAGGTGGCGCGCGCCATCGAATGGCTGAAAGCACATTTCGCTCAGCAATTGCGGGTCGACGAGTTGGCCGGAATGGCCAATATGAGCGCATCGAGCTTCCACAGCCACTTTCGCGCCATGACCTCTCTGAGTCCCCTTCAATACCAGAAGCACCTTCGCCTTCAGGAGGCTCGGCGGCTGATGCTGGCGGAAGATCTGGATGCGACCAGGGCGGCCTTCCAGGTCGGCTACGAGAGTTCGTCGCAGTTCAGCCGCGAGTACAGCCGGTTATTCGGGGCGCCGCCGTTGCGGGATGTGAATAATTTGCGGCAGGCGGCCGTTGGTGAGGAGGGATAGGTGGTGATCGGAGGTGAAAAGCCTGTAATTTGAGAAAATCTCGTCAAGTTTACCTAATGACCGCGGGAACGTTTGACCTGTTACGTGCCCCACGCAAATTGTCTTTATTTTCTGAAGGGTTGCTAGTTTTTTTAAGAGTTAGTAGTATAGAGACAGAGTGATTTTCTTTCTGAGTTTCCAGATTGGAAACCGGATAGAAACCGATGGTCACCCCTTTCCGAAAGGGAGATGAAATAAATGGAAAAATCAAGTAGAAAAATATGCGAAATTAGTGACCCTGGCGAACTCGGATCAGAGATTCTGAGAGACAAGGGCGGCGAATATTCCTGCGTCACCTGCTGCCTGGTTTCTCACGATAAATCGGATCTCTGCAAACCGGCCAACACGAAAGATGCAAAAATCTTCTGCGACATCGAAGTATAGCAGACGAACAAGGGGACAGGCATCCCTACCAGACGGGTTCCTGTCCCTGCCTAAAATTCGTACCTGATAAATAAAAAGGCGGCCGACAAGGCCGTCTTTGGCTTTCTTCATAGTTACACTCGCACTCACTCCCGCACATTCGGCAGCTTCTCACACATCTCCTCCCTCGCAGCGAAGGCGGTCAACGCCCCGACCTCCTCACGCAGGGGGCGGTGCAAAGGCAGTTTTTCCAGGCCACAAAAGTGTCAAAGGAATACCATGCCTGCTCCCAAGACTTTCCTTAGGTTTCCCCTCCGGTCGATCTGGTCAGAAGTTAGTGGACGAATAAACAACGCCCAGGAAATCCTCCAGCATGACGTGGTAGACAATCCCGAAAATGTAGCCGGTGGTTTTGAGAACCGAGGGAAAATTGCTAATATACTCATTTGTCAAGCTTGACCCGCCATTTGAATAATGCGGATTCGGCTTGCTATAGAGTGCTGCCTTCACACGGCAGGGTGCACTGGATCAATTTCAGTGGTGCATCACGGGATCATTGAAGGAGCAAATTTACACCGCAAAATATCTTTCAATGGTTTACCCTGGTCTGACCCAAACATCTGGGGAATGAAAAAGGTCATGCAAAGATTTGACCCCTTTCCTGCGTTGAAGAGGGCAACCCACAATACCGGATGCTGCATCTGCCCATTTGGCTGGTCTTCAGATACGCATAATCGGATGAGCGTTCTTATCGATATACATCGACATTTAAAACGAATTTAAATATATCAAAAATGTCTCCTTTGGTTCTTTGGTTCACCTTGGTAACATTTCCAAATTGGAATATCTCCGTGTTTTATGTGAATTTGTCAAATCACCTTCGAAAAGGCCGTTTTTTCTAATGTCTATTCTTTCTATTTTTGCCGGAGCATTATCCACCGGAGGGAAGCAGCCTAAAAGCAACTTGTCCGTATCGATCCCTGGAAAATGTTTCATTCCCCCTCTCGTCGGAATGTGTCTGTTTTTTCTCGTATGTCCTTGTTCGGCCAAGCCCGGTGCCGAATTTCGGGAACTGCAAAGTGGATGGTACCTGGACGAACCTTACCAAATGGAGGCCGGTCCGGGTGCCGCAAAAGAGTTTTCCGGTCTGGACATCCAGATAAGCAGAGAATTGTTTGAGCAAGCCGGCTATCGGGTGGTTTTTGAGCCCATGTCCTGGGCTGCAAGTTTGGAAGGCCTCCGAACCGGGGAAATAGACTTTCTCATGGGGGCCTATTACGAAAAATCCCGAGAGGAATTCGCCTATTATTCAAAGCCATACCGCACGGAAAGGAATGATCTTTACTACCACGAAAGCATTGGAAATCTCGACCGCATCAAGAGCGTGCAGGATGTCCTCGAGTTTTTACAGAACGAAAAGCTGAACTTGGCCCTCATCCAAGGCCATGCCTACGGTTTCGAACAATTCACGCGCCTGGTGCGCGACCCGCCTCCAAATCTCAACCTTATTCCCTCGCAAAGCTACCGGGAAAATCTAGACCTGATGCTTAACGGTATTGTGGATCTTTTTGTGGCCGACCCCATCATCATGGATCGCCTTATCGCGGAGTCGGAGAGTGCCTCAGCGGTACGAAAACTCGGGATACCGTCCCGGGAAATTCCAGTACATATCCTGTTCAGCAAAAAAAGCATCTCCCAAAAACAGCTCAAACAATTCAACTCCCTCCTCGAGGGGATGCAAGCGCAGGGTCGCGTGAAGGATCTGCTTCGCGAATTTGTCTTGCCTGCTTACCTGTCAATAACCACGGGACAAACCTGGTTTACCGTCTTGAATCTTTTGGGCATTGTTGCCTTTTGCGTTTCCGCCTTGTTTCTGGCCCGCAAGGAGCGCTACAACCTTTTCGGAGCCTTGGTGCTGGCTACATTGCCGGCCATAGGGGGCGGTGTTTTGCGCGATCTCTTCCTGGGGGTGGATCAGGTTTTCGTATTGAAGACACCGGCTTATTTCCTGGTGGCCGTCTGTGTCGTACTGGCAGGCTTTGCGAGCATTAAATGCTACGATTTCATCCACGATCGTTACACCGTATTGGGCCGGACGATCGACCGCTTTATTGAAAAGAAGCTGGGAGGTGTTCTTGGGCAACTGTTTAAGTTTTTCGATGCCTGGGCCGTGGGCAGTTTTACCGTCATCGGTGTCGGGGTAGCTCTGGAAATGCGTGTTGAACCCTTATGGCTCTGGGGGCCGGCCATGGCTGTTCTTACCGCCTCTGGGGGCGTTATTCTGCGGGACATCGCCCGGGCGGATTTCAATATCGAAATGCTCAAGCAGGATACCTATGCTGAAACCTCCCTTCTCGGGGGTATTATTTACACCTGTGCCCTGATGTATTCTTCTTATGAATTGAGCCTGGCATTTATTTTCTACCTGACCATGACCATGGTGTTTTTGTTGTTCGGATTGAGGCTCTTCATTCTTTGGAAAGGCTATATGAACCCCCTTCAGTTCGGGGATATCTATACCCATCCGAATACACGCCTACGGCAGTTTGTAAGTAAGGAACCGGAATTGTTTAAAATTATTTCCGAATACTACACGGACGACGAGCGTTCTCAAACGGTCCCGGTTCCCCAAGCCGGCTTGGAAGGGGCACACAACCAGTTTATCTATTCGGCCGGAGAACTTAAAGAATCCCTGGACCAAGTGGCAGCGGAGCCTCTAAGCGAAAAGAGTATAAACTCCTACCGCCAGTGCAATACCCGCCTGGAACTTGCCATGTCTCTGGAAAACAATCTTTTTGCCTATCTTGAACAGCGCCCCGGCACAGATCTGCAACTTTCCGAGAGCGGACTGAAATTGCAGCAGACCTTGCACGAGAGCCTGAGGACCTTGATAGATACGACGGCCATGGCCGTGGAATCCCGGGATCCTATGGACTTCAGCATGCTGGAGAGTCTTACTTCGAATTATCGCCAAAGGTTCGACAACTTGCGGAGCAAATACTATGTCCGACAACGGGAATGCGGGGATGTTCATCTTGAGATGGTTTTGCAGTCCACGCACAAGGTAGAGCGTATCATTTTTCTGCTGAGCGATTACGTAAGGCTCAGGCTGGACAAAAAGGAAATACGAGCCGGCAACCCGACCAATAGAAAAACCCAGCAGGTCCATACAATAACCGGCCGCCCGTAAATCTCCCCCGCGGCCATGACAAAACGATGTTTTTCGATTTGCCATGCAATTTGAGAAAAGTGCGGCTGGTGCAAGGACAACTGGGGTATATCCTGGCAGATTGCGCCGATCGTTCTGACGCAAGCGATCACCGATTCCGATACGACTGCAGCCAAGCGAACGTTCGAGGCGATGATGCAGATGAGAAAGATCGACATCGGCGCGATAGAGGCGGCTCGGCGGGGTTAAGGCTGGTTTTTGACCGTTGGGCGGACAGGTTCGCGCTCTAACAGGGGGGATCACCAGTCGTTGCGGGGAATGTCCCTGCCTGCGATGGTCCGGTTCAGTCTTTGGGGACGCCTCACTGTCAGAAGTTGACACGCCCCCCTATAGGTTTCTCCCTGTCCATTTGACGAGGCCCCCCTAACGCATAATCGCATGGGCGTCTCCATCGCTCTCCCTTCTCCCGGCCTTTTTTGCCTCCTTGACCCCTTTCCCAAACCACCAATGCCTGTAGGATCGTGCAAAAATCGAAGAGTTCCATGTATTCACAACTTCACTACAAGGCATTAATATATGTTTCTATAAAAAAGGCCAACCCGAAAACACTTACAAGGAGACAGCATGCGAGACTTTACCTTTTTCAACCCCACCAGAATCGAATTCGGCAAAGGCAAAGAAGCCAATATCGGACAATACCTTAAAGAATTCGGCGTCGACAGCGCCCTGATCCTGTACGGGTCGGATCGGGTCAAGAGGAGCGGGCTGTTCGACCGCGTGGCCGCCTCTCTTGCAGAGCAGGGCATTACCTTTGCGGAGTTGGGCGGAGTGATCAGCAATCCGCTTATCAGTCGCGTGCGCGACGCCGTCAAGATCGCCAAGGACAAAGGCCTGCAGGCCGTGGTGGCGGTGGGCGGCGGTTCGGTGCTGGATTCCGCCAAGGCCGTTGCCGCCGGCGCGAGATACGACGGCGATGTATGGGACTTTTTTGTCGGCAAGGCCGTGGTCGAAGAGGCCATCCCGGTATTCTCGGTGATGACCCTGGCCGCCACCGGAAGCGAAATGAACATGGCCGGCGTCGTGACCAATGACGAAACCCGGCAGAAATACCCCATCGTCTCTCCTTTGTTGTTTCCCAAGGTGTCGGTCATCAATCCCGAGCTGATGTCCAGCGTCCCTCAAGACTATCTGGCCTATTCCGCCGTGGATATCTTTTCCCACTGCCTCGATCTGTATTTTACCGCCAGCTACCTTCCGGAATTCAGCGCCGAGCTGATCGAGGCCATCCTGAAAACCGTCATGCGTACCACCGATGCGCTGCTGAAAAATCCCGACGATTACGACGCACGGGGCGAGTTCGCCTGGGCCGCCACCATGGCGCTGAACGGCAATACCTTCGTCGGCGTCGAAGGCAACACCTACGACACCCACATGATCGAGCATGCCATGTCGGCGCTGTACAACGTGCCGCACGGTGCCGGCCTGGCGGTGGTGCTCCCCGCCTGGATGAAGGACCTCAAAAATCAGATGCCGGAACGGTTTGAGCGGTTCGCCGACAAGGTCTTCGGCGTCGCCGGCATCGATGCCGGCATCGACAAGATGACCGAATGGTTCAGCGCCATCGGCGCCCCGGTCACCTTCGTCCAGGCTGGTCTCTCCGAGGATGCTGTCGATCCCATCGCCGAGAATGCCTTCGGCAATGCCAAGCTCTGGCAGATGGATACGATGTACCCCCAGGAGCGCATCGCCAACATTTTAAGATTGGCCGTCTAGCCTGCCTGCGCCGCCCCCGCCGATGCCGCCAATTTTTACCGGGGCGCTCAAGTGATAGAATGAATCGTGACGGGTTCCGCGTCGGGATGATATCAGCATCCCCAGCGGCAACCCAGAGGGTTCGAGCGGTCCCTGGGGCGGTGTTGAACGACTGGCAATAGTTCTTAAGGGCTTTGCTGTATAAAAGCAATTTTACGAAAAATGTGAGTATCGAAAGTTCCAATGTCTGACCCGTTTGATTCGAAAATTTGCGAAAATACCGATGCTTCGCTGTTAGCTGTCCCCGGCTGGTATCTCCTTGCGGTTCTCAGCCTGCTGATGGGGTTCGCGTCCATCTCGACCGATCTTTATCTGCCCGCCATGCCCGAGATGAGCCGTTCCCTTCACGCGGATGCGGGCATGATCGAGCTGACCATTTCCGGCTACCTCATCGGTTTCAGCCTCGGGCAGCTTCTGTGGGGGCCGATCAGCGACCGCTATGGCCGCCGTCCGTCGGTGGCGACGGGGCTGCTGCTGTTCGTGATCGGTGCAGCCAGCTGCGCACTTTCGGGAGGCGCGTTGACATTGATCGTATGGCGCATCGTGCAGGCGGTCGGCGCCTGCGCCGGCGTGGCTTTGTCCCGCGCCATGGTGCGAGATCTTTATGCAGGCAACCGGGCGGCGCAAATGCTCTCGACGTTGATAACGGTGATGGCGATAGCGCCCCTGGTCGGACCGACGGTGGGTGGCCAGATCGTCGCTTTTGCCGGATGGCGCGCCATTTTCTGGACGATGGTCGCCATCGGTCTGGTAACCCTTGCGGCGCTGTTTACCATCCCTGAGACGCTGCCTGCCGCCCGGCGCAACCGGGAACCGATCGGCCGCGCGCTGATCCGATACGGCGAACTTCTGCGTTATCGCCGGCTCCTGGGCTATGCGGGCACGGGCGGTTTCCTCTACGCAGGACTGTTCGCTTATGTGGCCGGCACGCCGTTTGCCTATATCACCTATTATCATGTGCCGGTTCGCCTCTACGGCCTGTTGTTCAGCCTCGGTATCGTCGGTATCATGGTCGCCGGTACCGTGAATTCGCGGTTGGTTCCGCGGTTCGGCTACGACCGGATGCTTCTGAGCGGCACGCTCCTTGCCGCCATCGCCGCCATCATGACGGCGGTGACCGCCCACACCGGCTGGGGTGGGCTCTGGGGGCTGGTTGCGCCGCTGTTCGTGTTCGTCTCCACCACCGGGTTCGTCGTCGCCAACTCGATCACCGGGGCACTGGCCGATTTTCCGGAACGGGCCGGCGCCGTCTCTGCTCTGGTCGGAGCATTTCAGTACGGTTTCGGAATCGTCGGCTCCGGTTTGGTCGGTACTTTCGCCGACGGTACACCCTGGCCCATGGGCTGGGTCATCGCGATTGCCGGGGTCGGAAGCCTGCTTTCCATGAGACTGCTCGCCCCGACACGGTAATGGTGTTCAACGCGTTGTCCCTTTAGAAAAGGTCCCCGTGCTTGAGATTGTAAAAAAGAGTTTATTTTTAAGGTCAGGCTTGTGCTTGATTTGGCGGCCTCTTTCTGGAGGAAGGTCCATAAAAGAGCAAATACCGGAGCCGAATGTGCGATACTGAGCGCATGGATGCGGAGATATGTTGCGTTTGCATGGCTGAATAAAACCAGGACCTTTTTATGAAAATCAGAACCCTTTTCCTGAGCACCTGCAATTCCTGCCGTTCCCAGATGGCCGAGGGGCTTGTCAATCACCACCTGGGTGACCGGGTTTCGGCTCTTTCGGCCGGAACGGAGCCCACGGCCGTCAACCCCATAGCGGTTGCCGTCATGTCCGAGATCGGAATCGACATTTCCTGCCAGTATTCGAAGGATGCGGATGACTTTGCCGAGGAGAACTTCGACTATGTCATCACTCTTTTGGGCGAGGGTGGGGAAAAATGTCTCGTTCATGGCGCCATCAGTTACTGTGGACGCTGTGGCGAAGTCTGCCCCCATCTGGAAAAAACGAGTCACGGAGGGGAGCGTCTGTATCTGTTCGGATTTCCGGATCCATCGAAGACAACCGGTGATGACGAGAAAGTCATGGCGGAATTCCGAAAGTCCAGAGATAGAATCGAAACCGAAATTATGCGGTTTTTTCGGACAAGATAACCCATCCCTTCTCAATGAGATCCTGGCGCCGTTATCCTTGTACGAGGATTTGTTTCTTTGGTTTGCCGATTGCGATCTCACACGCATAAATCAGGCGTCAGCCATCCGGGCGATGGTTTTATAAGGTTCTGTTCTCTTTGCTTCATCTATTGCCTTGCCGTCGCCAGGCTGGTATTTTCTGCGACCTCATTTGACCGTTTGCACATCCCCGCAGAGATATCTGCTCGCCCGGGAACCGCCAGGTGCACTACTTCGTGACTCCCCCCCGGTAACCGGCGGTAGGCAGATCATACGTGTCTGTCTTCATTCAACTGCGGAAAGGGTATTGTGGCTTCAAGGGGGACCTTCTCCCTGGCCCTTTCACCGACCCGTCTATCGAATTCCGATTGCTCCAACTTGACGATAGGCCGTGGCGCCTGTCGCGTTAAAAAACCTTTCGGTATGAAGGACCCAAGGGTGGGGTATGGGTTAATATTACATAGTTTATAGTCTTGTCTCGGGGGAGACTAGGTATTGGTCATTGTTTATTGGTTTTTTGTTAACAAAATGTGTGGCATTTAAAATTCGTGGGGGAAAATATAAGTTTTATTGATCATTCGGTATGTCCTTTGTTTAAGAAATTTTCCAACTTACTGCTGCTCCATTTTTCAGGTCTTTTAAATATGTGAAGGAGGTATTGCTCTCTAACCCAGGATGTAGGTTTCGATGGGTTTAATTAACCAATGCTATCTCCGTAGCTCTTTCTTAATAAAATATCTGTTGGATATATTTAAGTATCATTGTCTTGTTGTAATTGTTAGAACTATAGCATGATCGGGATTGGGACTGGATAGTGTTCATTCGGATACGCTGGATGAAAGCCAGATATGTACTTCCGAAGAATTTTCTCTTCCAAATGTCTGCCTTCGCCATGGACAGAAGTGGGGCAGGGCAACAGTGGGGGCAGCCCCCTCATTCATTTATCCTTTGCATAATTACCTACGGGGTTGCAATATCCTGGTCGGTTCTCTGTTCCTTGATGCGCAATTTGTTGAAATTTCAAGAGATAATGAAGTTTTTTGGTGTTATGGAACGGAGGGGGAATCATCGGAACTTCGTGCATATGCCGAAATTTCCGCATGTAGGCGCACAGTATAATGGGTGGCAATGGTTTTGCTCCGGTATGGAAGGCAGGCTATCCGCAATCATTTTCCTTACCGTCATTTAAATATCGCAGCACAATTAGCTGGGTTGTTCCGGTCCTGGGAAAACCTTAACGATTGTTTTTTTGATTGATGTTATTTTGTCTGTCAATCCGGACGGCAACCGGGGCCATTGACAGATGCCGGGGGGATCGCGTCGATGAAAACGGCTATCGGGAAAAATCACACCATGTAGCGGAAACGGTTCTTTGGACACAAGTTTAGACTATGCTGCCATCCGATTTTCCAGCCAGTTATGGCGGATTTCGTCAGGTGACGTGAAGGCGTTT
>JASKKK010000008.1 GCA_030154185.1 Desulfuromonadales bacterium | reverse complement strand
ATAGCTGCCGTCAGGGTCGTCTTGCCATGGTCGACGTGACCGATGGTCCCGATATTCACATGGGGCTTTGTTCTTTCAAACTTTTCTTTCGACATGGAGAAACCTCCCTTTTTAACTTCTTCTTAGCGATATAGTCTAGGTCTTTTGAACCGCCAGGGCATGGCAGCAACCGGAACAAAGTATACTTCAAAAACCACAAACGCGAAAGCGTTGCAAATGGAGCCCACAACCGGATTTGAACCGGTGACCTCATCCTTACCAAGGATGCGCTCTACCGACTGAGCTATGTGGGCCAATCAAATTTGCAACCGCGCGGAACGACTTTATTTGGAGCGGGAAACGGGACTCGAACCCGCGACCCTCAGCTTGGAAGGCTGATGCTCTAGCCAACTGAGCTACTCCCGCCCAACAGAGCCATTCCTCATTCGAAGCTATTTTGTTGAACTAACTAAGGTCGAAGCCCCAGTTCTGACGGCCATCGGGCCTCCTGGCAACCAAGCCACAGTCTCGTTCGGCAAGTATTCAAATGGTGGAGGGGGGAGGATTCGAACCTCCGAAGTCTACGACGTCAGATTTACAGTCTGATCCCTTTGGCCACTCGGGAACCCCTCCAGGGGATACGCTAAATTGTCAGCTTACCTGCTGCCCGCCTTCGATGGAGCTGGCGACAGGAATTGAACCCGCAACCTGCTGATTACAAGTCAGCTGCTCTACCAATTGAGCTACGCCAGCCAGGCACAGATGCGCTTTATAACCCTATTGGATTTAAATTGCAAGCAGTTTTTTTAATCCGTCCCTTCAGCGGCGAACGGAGCACTTGTATAGTCCATCCACCCCCAGCATGTCAACCTTTTTTCTTTCATGCAAAGAAATTACCACAGACAAGCGAAAAGAAAAGAAGTTAAAGCCGGGCCTACCGTTCAGCTCTTAGGCGCTGGAAACGCATTCAACTGCTGGCGAAGAACCTCAAACAGCGCTACACCTCCAGCGACTGAAGCATTGAGTGAAGACACTTCCCCACGCATGGGTATTGCGAGGAGCGCATCACAGTGCTTGCGGACATTTTCCCGCAACCCTTTACCTTCTCCGCCCACCACCAGCACAACATCTCCACGCAGATCGGTCTCGAACAGACTCTGCGACCCGCCATCCCCGGCCAATCCGTAGACCCAGAAACCGGCCCGCTTGAACGCTTCAAGGGCACGTGCAACATTGGTCACTCGACATACGGAAAGATGAGCAAAAGCGCCCGCCGACGATTTTTCCGCAGCGGGGGTAACGGGACAGCTGCGATCCTTGGGCAGCAACACCCCCTGACAGCCGACAGCTTCCGCCGACCTGGCCAGGGCGCCAAGGTTATGTGGATCGGTGATACTGTCAAGAACCAGAAACAAGCCGCTGCGGCCACTGCACCGCCAAGCCTCCAGAAGATCTTCCAACGCCACCGTCTCGTGTTCCTCAACCTTCAGAGCGACCCCTTGATGGCGCCCCCCCTGCGCCAGGCGGTCCAACTCCTGCCGACCGACTGAAAGCACGGCCACACGTCGCTTCTCCGCCGCATCCCGCACCACCTTTAAACGGGCAGAACGCGTATCGGCCGCCACCAGCAACTCCAGAGCTTTGCGTTTCCGGCTTTTCAGTGCCTCAAGAACCGGGTTGATACCATAAATAAGGTTGCTCACCTCAGGTCCTCTCAAGAGCGGCCGCCATTTCTTCGACAATACGCTGGGCAGCACCCACCGGATCGTCTGCTGCGGCAATCGGCCTGCCCACGACCAGGAAATCGGAACCGGCCGCAATGGCTTCCCCGGGAGTCATGATGCGCCGCTGGTCGTTGGTTTCGGCGAAAGACGGACGTACCCCGGGGGTTACGATCGAAAAACCGGAACCACAGGCGCGGCGAATCAGACCGACCTCGCGCGGCGATGCGACGACCCCGCCGAGCCCCGCATCCTTTGCCAGAGCGGCAAGACGCACCACCATTTCTTCCACAGGTTGCTCGATACCGACCTCACGCAAAGTCTGCTCGCTGGAAGAAGTGAGAATCGTGACGCCCAACAGAAGCGGCGCCCTCTCTTTGCCTGCAGCAAAACATTCCCGAACGGCGCGCGCGGCCTCGGTCATCATGGCCCGTCCACCCAGTGCATGCACGTTGAACATCCGCACACCGAGACGACATGCTTCAATGGCGGCCCTGGCGACAGTGTTGGGAATATCATGAAATTTCAGATCGAGGAACACTTCGCTGCCATGGTCCTGAACCATGCGAACGACATCCGGTCCGCAACGGGTGAAAAGTTGCTTACCGATTTTGAACACTCCGACATTGCCGCGCAAGCGCCGCACCCACTCTTCGGCAGCGGCGCTCGAATCGACATCCAGAGCAAATATCAATCGTTTTCGTGCCTCGGAAAGCATGTCGTCACCCTTCGGAAAACTGTTTCTTGAGCAAAAGCTTTTTGACACGCCTCGGTACTTCCTGAACCTTTTTTACCAAGCGTGCCGATTCGGCCTGACCTAGATCACGCTGCGCGGCCATACATTCCATGTAAATCAACTCACTGAGCGCCTCCGCCAACAGCCGCTTTTTATCCTGCTCCTCGAGTCCCGAAAGATTGGTAAGCACCTTGCGACCGTCGACGGTCCCATCATCCCGGAGGCTGACGTCTTTAAAAACATAGGAAAAAGGCGAAGGCATCTGTTGCAGGAAACTGGTTATCTCTCCAAGGAATCCGCTGTTTTTAGAAGAAATTCTGCGGTAAAGCGCCGTCAGCGCCCCGTTGAAAACCAGCAAAATCTCACCGAGATCGCCTGCCACTGCAGTAACCGGCGCCTCCTCTATCGAAACGGCCCCCTTATTGATCAACTCATAAAGCGCCCGCAACCCTTCAAACTCCGCCATTTTGCTGCGCCGCAAAAGACCGCGGACATCCAGGTCCGCACCATCGATCAATGCCAGCAGGCGCTCTTCTTCGGTCGAGAGATTTGTCACCGTTTTGCCCGACACCTTGGGAAGAGCATTCATGGAGCGTATAACCCGCATGTACAGGGCACGCTCATCCACCCGCCGCAGACCTTCCATGATCATATTCTGGGTGGTCATGGCAAGGCGCACCATCTTGTCCTTCTCAGGTTCTTTTTCAAGAAAGAAAAAACTCCCCTGGGCGGCACTGAAGATATTGAATACGACAGTCTCCACCTGCTGACGTGTCGCCAACCACAGATCCTTGGGAGCGATCACCCCTTTTTCCACAAGCACCCGACCGCTGCCCCCGCAACTGTTCACCAGTTGCCGATATTTGGACATGGCATCCTGATCAAGCTTGCCCATTTCAAGCAACACGCCACAAATATCTTCTTCGGGAAAAGAGCTTTCCGCAGCAACAATTTCGCCCCGTAAAAAGCCGACTTCCTTCTGCCCGCCCGCCAGGCTGACGACAAGCGACCCCGTCTTGCGGAACATGTTCAAAAACGAAAGCACATCGACCATGGCAATTTCGCCAAGAACACCGGCCAACTGAAACCCGCTCTCGACATTGGAAAAGAGCAGATGGGCATTGGAATGACAAACCAACTCAAGAGATGCGGCCCCTATCTCCTTCACAACAGATACCGGCAACTCCAAGCGCCCACTACCGTCGATATTTATCTTACTCATACCTCGTCCCGTATTTCACATATCCACAAAAAGAGAACAACCGGCACGCCCTCTGCCTCAGAGGCCATCCCCGCAGGCGGCAACAACCATGTCCCGAACCATGGCAGAGGCATCCGCCAGGGGAAGCATGCGCCGTTCGCCGCTGGCACGTTCCTGCAATTCAACGGCATGCTCCTTCAAACCACGTGCGCCAACGGTTATGCGTAAAGGAATCCCGATCAGATCGGCATCCTTGAATTTACTTCCGGGGCGCTCATCGCGGTCATCCAGCAGAACCTCGACCCCAAGAGACTGCAGTTCCGCATAGAGTTTTTCCGCTGCAGCAAGGACTTCTTCCTGGCGAGGGTTGACGACGGTCACCAGCACATGAAAAGGCGCGATGGGCATGGGAAAGATAATACCGTTCTCGTCATGGTTCTGCTCAATGGCAGCCGCTACGGTCCGCCCCACGCCGATACCGTAACACCCCATAAACAACTCACGCTCCTGCCCCTTGTCATCCAGGACCGTCGCCCCCAGAGCGGCAGAATACCTGGTTCCCAACTTGAAGACGTGACCGACCTCTATTCCTCGCCAAATCTCCAATACGCCGCCGCATCGCGGGCAGATATCACCGGCCCGGGCGGCACGCAGATCGGCATATTGCTCAACCTCGAAATCACGACCGGGATTGACGCCGACATAATGCGCATCGACTTCATTGGCGCCGGCTACGACATCGGATTGACTGCGCAAGGCAAAATCAGCAAACACTCTCAGCGACAGCCCCACCGGCCCCGCAAACCCCGGAGGCGCTCCCGTCACCTTGCGGACCTCCTCGTCAGAGGCCAGAGTCACTTCGTTACATCCCAGCAAACGACACAGCTTGATTTCGTTGAGTTCGTGGTTGCCCTGCAGCAGCACGGCCAGAGTCTCGCCGGCATCGGTCTGCACAATCAGCGTCTTGACGAGACGCTGCGGGGCGAGGTTCAAAAATGCGGAGACCTCCTCGATGCTCTTGCAATCGGGCGTGGCAACCTTGTTTAACGTTGCGGCAGGGGTGGGAGCGCTGCATTCCTCGATGACCACCTCGGCCTTTTCGATATTTGCAGCATATTCGCACTGGCCGCAGGAAACGATGGCATCCTCGCCAGAAGCGGCAAGCACCATGAATTCATGGGACGACGTACCACCGATATTCCCCGTATCGGCTTCCACGGCGCGGAACTTCAGGCCGCAACGTTCGAAAATGCGCCGGTATGCCTGATACATCTTCTCATAGGCCAGGTCAGCACACGATTCGTCGAGATCGAAGGAATAGGCGTCCTTCATGATGAATTCCCGACCGCGCATCAAACCGAAACGAGGCCGGATTTCGTCACGAAACTTGCCCTGAATCTGATACAGATTAAGAGGCAACTGCCGATAGGAGCGAACCGTATTGCGCACCAGATCGGTAATCACTTCTTCGTGAGTGGGACCGAGACAAAAAGGGGCATCTTTGCGGTCGGTTAGACGCAACAGTTCCCTGCCGTAATGATCCCAGCGTCCCGACTCCTCCCACAATTCGGCAGGGATCACCATCGGCATGAGCAATTCGATGGCGCCTGCCCTGTCCATCTCTTCCCTAATAATCTGTTCGACCTTGCGGATGGAACGCAATCCCAAAGGCAGGTAATTATAGATACCGGCAGCGAGCTTACGAATCATGCCGGCCCTCAGCATCAATTTATGGCTGACAACTTCTGCATCGGAAGGGGTTTCTTTCAGAGTAGGGAGAAGATATTCCGTATAACGCATGCTGCAAACCTCGATAAGGAT
This sequence comes from Desulfuromonadales bacterium, assembly GCA_030154185.1. Classification (GTDB taxonomy): domain Bacteria; phylum Desulfobacterota; class Desulfuromonadia; order Desulfuromonadales; family Syntrophotaleaceae; genus Syntrophotalea. The sequence continues at coordinate 63,539 of JASKKK010000008.1, read as the reverse complement.
CAAAGGCGACCGTCTCTTGACCGGACGGATTTTTGCCGAAGGAGTTGTAAATGTCCGGAATCGGATTCCAGGATAAAAACCGCCGGAACCCCGGGGATGGACATAGTGATATTATAATGCGGCAAACCCGCACCTTTCCCTGCACCAAGAAAATCAACCACTTGCATAAAAGGGGCACAACATCCACAGCAGGGTCGGGCCTCCAAGGTGGCACATTTCTTGAGAAAAGGCGGGCGTACCCGGATGAAAACTAGCCTATTTCCGGACATAATGCAAGGAAACTCCGCCCATGGACAAAAGCCGTTGCGATTCTGGCCGGCATGGACTTTTGGCGAGGTTTGGTTTAAGGTGCGAAGGTCGCTGGAACCAGAATTGCGGCCTACATCAAAGGAGCGCGCCATGCAGGAACGCATCACTGCCAACCACCTTCTTCGCTTGATAGCGGCAGGCACTCCCCTCCTCTATCTGGCAACCGACAATGAAGCCCGCACCGAAAGCATGATCACACGCTCCATGGAGCGCAGCCTCAAAAGCATCTCCATGCCGCAAACCTGGTCGTGTACCAACGGTTTCGCCAATGTCGAAGGCACCATCGACCCTCTTGCCGGCCTGCGTTGGGCTCTCAGTCAGGACTACCGCGGGGTTTTCATCTTCAAGGATCTGCACTGGTTCTGGCATGACAGTCCTTTTTTGCAGAGGACCCTTACGGACTTTGTCTCACAACGCCAGTCCCACCAAAAAACTCTTATTTTCCTCGGTCCGGCCACATCCATGCCCGAGATGCTTCAGCGCCATGTGCAGACGTTTGAGCACCCGCTTCCCGACCGGGTCGAGCTCCGCTCCTATCTCGAAAATCGTTGTCAACGCGACTCCCTGCTGCAACAACTGGCGACGAACGAGGACGATTTCAATCACCTCATAACAGCAGCGCAAGGTCTCGACTACGGAAATATCGACAGCGCCCTGCGGCTGTGTCGAACCAACAAAAACGCCTCCATAAACGACCTGACCGACAGCCTGTTCCTTGACAAAAAACAACTTCTGCGCAAAAGCGGCATCATGGAGTTTGTCAACGCGTCTCCGGCCTCGGCTCAGGTTGGCGGCATGGAGAACCTTAAACAGTGGCTTGAAAAACGGGAAAAGGTCTTCGGCTGTAACGACCTTGCCGAAGGCCGCAATCTCCCCAAAGGGGTTCTCATCATGGGAATCAGCGGGTGCGGCAAAAGCCTTTTTGTAAAAGCCATCGCCGCGCGCTGGCGCCTGCCCCTTATACGGATGGATATGGCAACCATCTACGAGGGCACCTACGGTTCACCGGAGAGCAGCCTGCGCCAGGCCTGCCGAACGGCGGAAGCCCTGTCCCCATGCGTACTATGGATCGATGAAATCGAAGCCGGTATCTCCAATCAGGGATTCAAGTCCGATGGCGGCTCGGCATCCAGAGTGCTCGGATATTTTTTGACCTGGATGCAGGAAAAACAACATCCGGTGTTTGTCGCCGCCACGGCCAATGCCATCGAAATGCTGCCCGCGGAGATCCTGCGCAAAGGGCGGTTTGACGAAATATTTTATGTTGCCCTGCCTGCCGTCCAAGAGCGAGAAGACATCTTCCGCATTCATCTGGAAAAATACGGCCACCCGCTTGATTTTTTCTCCCTGAGCATGTTGGCCCATTCCGCCAAAGGCTTTTCCGGTGCGGAAATCGAACAAGCTGTCGCCAGCGCTTCCTTCGAAGCCATGGCCATGGAACGCCCCATAAAACAACAGGACATCATGGAAGCCATCGGTCGCACCGTTCCCTTGTCGGTAACCATGGCCGAGCAAATTAAAAAAATCGAGGCATGGGCCTTTAAACGCGCGGTTCCAGCCAACCAAAAACCCTGAGACGCCCTAAGAGTAGCGAACATGCGGATTGCACTGACGCCCCGATCTCTCGAGGTCAAACCGTTCCTCGCCATGGAAATCATGGAACGCGCCAAGGCAATGGAGGCGGAGGGAAAAGACATTATCTATCTTTGCCTTGGCGAACCGGACCTTCCAACGCCAGCCCCGGTGAGAAACGCCGCCATTCGAGCCATCGAATCGGGCAGTACCACCTACACCCATTCCCTTGGACTGCCGGAAATACGACAGGCAATTGCCGACCACTATCTGGATCGCTACGGGGTTACCGTTGAACCTTCCCGCATACTGGTGTCCGCCGGCACCAGCCCTTTGATGCTGCTGCTCTTCTCGGCACTTCTGGAAGATGGGGACGAGATCATCCTGAGCGATCCCAGCTACGCGTGTTATCCCAATTTCATTCGCTTTTCCGGAGGCAAGCCGGTTTTTCTGCACACCAGGCCCGAAGATGGCTTTCAACCCCGGCCTGAGCGAATACGTGAAAAAATCGGCGCCAGAACTCGCGGCATTCTCATCAATTCGCCCTCCAACCCGACCGGATCCGTGCTGCCGTCTGCATGGATGGCCGAAATGGCATCGATGCCCGCGCCCCTGATCTCCGACGAAATCTATCACGGCCTGACCTACGAAGGGGAAGAGCGCTGCGTTCTGGAATTTACCCAGAATGCTTTTGTACTGGGCGGCTTTTCCAAGGCCTATGCCATGACCGGCTGGCGCCTCGGCTACCTCATCGTACCGGAAAGCTGCATCCGCACCTTGCAATGCCTGCATCAGAATTTCATGATCTGCGCCGGGAACTTCGTACAGATAGCCGGCATCACCGCGCTGCGCGAATGCCAGAAAGACGTGGCACGCATGCGTTCCATCTACGATCAACGCCGCCGTTACCTTATCGATGAGTTGCCAAAACTCGGCCTGCCTCTGCACAGTTGTCCCACAGGTGCCTTTTATGCCTTGGCCGATGCGCGTCACCTCGGCCGGGACTCCCGTAAGCTTGCATTGACGATCCTCGAAGAAACCGGAGTGGCCCTTACCCCGGGGATCGATTTCGGCGCAGGAGCCGAAGGCTATCTTCGCTTTTCCTACGCCAACTCCATGGAGAACATTCAGAAGGCCCTTGCCCGCCTGCGCCGATTCATCAATCAAAGAACGCCCTAGCTTGCGCCCGCCCAGATGAACAGCTCCTCCGATCCGGCAAGATCCAAAAAAACGCCCTTTCCTCTATGGAAAAGGGCGTTCTGAAAATTCAACAACCATTTGGACCGCAGGAAGAAACCAACCGTCCGAACTTAATCCCACTTGATGGCGTCGACCGGGCACACTTCGTCGCAAGCTCCGCAATCGGTGCAGGTCGGCTGATCGACGACATGCAATTCCCCTTTTTCACTGATGGCGTCGACCGGACAAACATCCGCACAAGCTCCACAGTTGATGCAATCGTCGGTAATATAATGCGTTCCCATACCATAACCTCCCATGTCTGATGAGTTGGTGAACTGCAGTTCCAAACATACCGCACGGAATCGATTTGTCCAGCTCTTCAAAACCGCCTCTCCAAGGCACAGCCCATTATACCAAGAACCCCGCCATCCCCTTCGCAACAACGGCATCAATGCTATAATAGTTTTTATAACTTTCATCAAACGAGGAACGCATGTTCAGCATCCTTGACAACAAACGTGTCGCCCCCAAGCTGCACCGCCTGACAATTGAGGCCCCGCGCATCGCCGAGCATCGTCAACCGGGCCAGTTTATCATCGTTCATGCCGATAGCGAGGCTGAACGCATCCCGCTTACGATTGCCGATGCCGACAAACAGCGAGGCACCATTACCCTGTTCGTACAAGCGGTGGGCTATACGACCCGAAGACTCGTCGGCATGCCAGCCGGCAGTCGACTGCGAGACGTAGCAGGCCCTTTGGGACGACCGACACATATTGAAAAATGGGGCCGCGTGACCTGTGTCGGCGGCGGAGTCGGAACCGCCGTGCTTTATCCCATGGCCAAAGCCCTCGCAAATGCCGGAAATCGGGTTTCCGCCTTGCTTGGCGGACGCACGGCCTCCCTCATCATCCTTAAAAACGAACTGGCCGCTTTCTGTGACCGGGTCTCCATCTCCACCGAAGATGGCAGTCTTGGACAAAAAGGCTTCGTAACAACGATACTTGCCGCTCAATTGAAAGACAGGGAGTCAAGACCTCAGGCTGTATTCACCGCCGGCCCCGTCCCCATGATGAGGGCTGTTGTCGAGATGACCCGGCCCTATGCCATAAGGACCATCGTCAGCCTCAATCCGATCATGATCGACGGCACCGGCATGTGTGGCGGTTGCCGGGTCATGGTTGATGGAGAAATGAAATTCGCATGCGTGGACGGGCCTGAATTCGACGGTCACAAAGTCGATTTCGACCTGCTGGCAGATCGCTTGTCAACCTATCGGGAGGAAGAGTGCCGGATGTTCAAGAAGCTCGAAGACGCATAACATTTCGGCCCCTCGGAAAAGAATCAACCGCCTTGGCTATTTTGGATACAATCAGGTTCCGCTCGCTAAACCGGGATAAACCGAAACGAGATTATCCGAAAGGAATTCTATAAAATTATCGGCCGGCATCGGTCGAGCAAAATAATATCCTTGCATAACGTGACACTTACGGGAACTTAAAAAGCGCAACTGCATTTCTGTTTCCACACCTTCCGCCACGATATCCAGACCCAAGCCATGAGCCATGGCAATAATGGTTTCGACAATCGCAGCATCTCCGGGGTCCCGGCTTATATCCAGCACAAAGTCCTGAGCTATCTTGATACGATCGATGGGAAAGGTTTTGAGATAACTCAGGGACGAATATCCGGTGCCGAAATCGTCAATAGCTATGCCGACACCAAGATTCCGCAAGGCGCAAAGCGTCTCCACAGCCGCCTCGGCATCTGCCATGAGCCGACTCTCGGTCAGTTCCAGTTCAAGAAAATGGGGATCAAGTCCCGTATCCTTTAGAACCAGTGCCACCTGATCGAAAAAATCCGGTTGTTGAAATTGGCGGGCAGAGAGATTAACGGCAACCCGCATGGGAGGGTAGCCTGCCAGTTGCCAGGCCTTGTTCTGCGCACATGCCGTTTGCAAAACCCAATGGCCGATGGGAAGAATCAATCCGCTTTCTTCGGCAAGTGGAATGAATTGTCCGGGCGATATCAGGCCTTTTTCGGAATGCTGCCAGCGTAACAATGCCTCGGAACCCAGCACCTTCCCAGTCGCCTGCTCGATCTGCGGTTGAAAAACCAGGAAAAACTCGTCGCGCGCCAGGGCCTGCCTCAAATTGTGTTCGAGTTCGCTACGTTCCAGCACCCGCCGGTTCATCTCCTCGGTGAAGGTACAATAAATATTACGGCCCTGTTCCTTGGCGGCATACATTGCCATATCCGCATTTTTGAGCAGCTTGTCGCCATCGATGCCGTGCTGGGGATAAACAGCTCCGCCGATACTCGCCGTTACGAAAAAAAACCGATCATCGACCTCGCACGGCTCGGCCAAAGCCTGCAGAATATCTCCGGCAACCTTATCTGCCTCATCAACGGAGGCAAGCCCCGGCAACAGTACGATGAACTTATCCCCTTCCCAGCGAACAACGGTCGAGCCATCATGGACAAGATCAACCAAACGCTGACCTATCAGTTGCAACAGCCTGTCCCCGCAGGCATGTCCGCGGGTGTCGTTTATCGATTTAAGGTTATCCACACCGATAAAAAGCAGCGACGCCATGTGTCCGGCCCGCTCGGCAGTGGCGAGAACTCGTCGAAAGCGGTCCTCAAACAAAGCCCTGTTGGGAAGCCCGGTCAATCGATCGTAATAAGCCAGTTGCCTGATTTCCCTTTCAACCTTTCGCTGACTGGAGATATCGCGCATGATGGACAGAACGAAACGTTCGCGCCCGCAATGGCCGACCGAAAGCTCCAATGCAATGGGAAATTCCTTGCCGGAGCGGTGAATTGCCAACAGCTCCAAACTGCGTCCGATGGCCTCCGAAGGCTCCCCCGTACTGAAAAAGCTTGCCACATCCAGGCGATGCTGCTTGCGATAGCCTTCCGGCATGAGCACGTCAAGACTGCCTCCGACCATTTCCTCACTGCTCCAGCCGAATAATTTTTCCGCCGCAGGATTGAAAAGAGTCACCACCCCCCGCTGATTGATGGCAATCATCGCGTCATGCGTAGCGTCGACAACGGTTTTAAACTGCTCTTCCTTTTTATGCAAAAGCTTCTGCGTCCGGCGCCGTCCCCCGGCTCGCCGCCATAAAAGCCAGGCTATGACAGACTGAAGGGAAAAAAAGCCGGCCAAAATTACAAACAGGTAACGATGCCGCCACCAGGGTGCGTGTGGTTGACCAAGTATGGTGCTGCCGGGCGGAAGATCGGAAGGAACCAGATCGAAACGTCCTAATTGTTTAAAATCGAACACGTAAGGGCTTGAAACGGACTCCAACAGATATTCTGAATCGCCGACGCTTTCACCGAGGACCTGCTCCCGGGCCAGGAACCCGGCATGCAGCCCCTGCTCCCGCCCCCGATTTACGGCACCACCGAGCACTCCGGCGGTCAGATAAATGTCTTTCATAGCCAAAATTTTGAAACTCCCGACCGCGTCGAGGGATTCGAGGGCTTCATGGATGGATACCCGCCCTCCTTCGGCATCCCTAACGCCGCTCAAGGAGTTGACAACCCATAATTTAGGGTGTCGTCTGGACAGATAGGCCTTGAGCTCTTCCAACGAGGAACTGTTATAAAAATCGACCTTCAAATGGGGGAAAAATCTGGCGGCCTCTTTTTCGATATAAGCCTTCGTCCCATGCGCAGTGGTGGAATCGTCGCCTATGAAATACAAGGTTTTCAGCGTTGGCTCAAGGCGCAAAGCAAGTGCAATGGTCCCGGCAACATCCTTTACTTCGAAAATGCCATGAAACTTTCTGTGATCGAGACGAGAGTCGAGTTCGAGATTGTTGAGACCGCTATATACGATGGGGCTTTCAGGAAAAAGACGCTGGGCGTATTGCTGCAGAAAAGAAATGGCATCATCGTCCGTCGCGTAAATCAGGTGGGGGGAAAAGCCCGTCGGTCCCGAGGCATATTTATCTCTCAGATACTTAAAAAAGAGTTCGTTGTAGGCGGGCCCGCTGCTTCTGTTTTCGGGATCGAGATACTCGACCCGAAAGTCGATATGCTGACCATAATCATTGCCGGCAAGCGCATCGAAAAATCCTGTCTGCTGATCCTGCGTCCAGGGAAATCCGGCATGATGGGAATGAAGCACCAGGACCCTCAAATCTCGCGCCCACCCGGAACAGGGCATTGACAGGCATAGCAGACATATAAAAAACAGAGCCTTACGGCAAATCATGCGACCACTCCCAGCACTTCATAAAAAAAGAGAACCAAACCGGAAATTCAAAGTCTGATCGAGGTGACAGTATAGTACATTATGAGATAAAACGCAGATTAATTCATGTTTTTTGCAATATTCAAGCCACCGTTACGGCTTCTGTCGCTTGATACAAAAAAGTGCCGCACCTCTAAGGATGCGGCACATAGGTTAAATCGGTGAACGAGCTGAAAACGCTCTCGGCGAATTGTCTGAAAAAAGACGGTTACCTTTTAGTAATCAGACGCCTTTACTACGGTCCGGACGACGCTCGGAAAGACGTTCCCCGGATTCCACAGGCACCATGGGCTCGCCGTTGCAAACCAGGTCGGCATCGCACTCGGTCCAGCAGACGTCCCCTTTACACACCTTGGTTACCGTCAGTTCCACATCATACTCACCGGCTTTACCGATCAAGACATCGCCATCCTGTACTCGCATTTTCCGTCCTCCTTTCTGTTAAGAGACACAGTCATTGTCGAACAGTTCTATTATATCTTCAACACCCTTAATGGCAAGTGACACAGCGAGGATAGCCTACTCTCCGCCGTTTTTAAGATACAGGCGGCTCCACCCATGATACAACAGCATGCCGGCCAGATAGCCGTAGGCCATATTGCTCCAGAGAGAGACCGCCACAGTGGCGGCCATGGGCCACAAGTGCCAGTTCCAAGCCATTTCCCTGGCGAACTTGGCCAACTCAATACCCACCAGCAGCATCATGGCACCGACAATCGCCAAAGGGAAGGACGAGAACAGGACCACGATCGAGCTTCCAAGCAACAACCCGAGTCCGATCTCCAGTACTCCCTCGATGACGTTGGCTCCACCGGTACGAGCCCCGAAATAGTATTGACCGGCCAGCCCGCCTGCGCCATGACACATAGGCATGCCGCCGAAAAACGGAACGATCAGATTGATGATGCCCATATTGAATGCCAGATTTTTTTCGCTGATCGACCGGTCCGGCCAATACTTACTTATCAGAACCGCAGTGGCAATCACGGCATTGGTCGCGGTCAACGGCAGTTGGGAAAAACCGGCCTGCAGCATGGCCTGCCAGGCTTCGGACAGGGAAATTGCCTGCAACTGCGGCAAGATGAAACCGGGCCCGGAAAAACCGGCGAACTGTCCCCTGACATACATGACAGCCATGCCCAGAAAGACCAGCACCACGGCCGCAGGCGCAAATCTGTTGTTGCGCAGCAATAAGACTATCGCAACCGACATGATTCCCAGCCCCCACCCTGCAGACATCATCTCCAGCGCCTTGATCGCCAACATGATTCCGAGAGCGACCTGGATTCCGCGAATCACCGCTTCCGGGGTGATGCGAGCGACGAGCCCCATCGCTCCGGTTGAAGCCATGATCAGCCAGGCAACTCCCATAGCGAAGGCCGAGGCGAACACCATTGAAGCCGGCCATTGTTCCGCAATAGCCACAACCGCCAGAACCTTCATCGGTTCAATGGGCATGGGCAGGCGATAAACCAGCCCCGTGACGATGTTGGCAAGCCCCATCATCACCAGCAGACCGGCAGGGTTTACTCCGCATACGACGATATAGCCGATGGCAAGGGGAAACAGGGTCCCGAAATCCCCCATGGCCCCCCCCAACTCGCGCATATTGAATTCGAAACTACCTAATTTCACTCGCCACTCGCTGATTAAAGACAACACACATGCAGTGTATAGATGAAAAAAAACGCCCCGCCAGAATGACCGGCAGGGCGTTTATATTACATTTAGCAAGGGTTATTCATAAAGGAAAAACAACTGCTGCCCCTTCACTTTGAAATCGGCAATGGCTTTCTGACCTTCGTTGGAAGTCAGGTAAGCGATAAAAGCCATGGCCAGATCGTAGTTGACATGCGGGTGCAGCTTGGGATTGACGGCGATAACGCCATAAGGATTGAACAGATTTTTGTCACCCTGGTAGGCGATGGGCAACTCGATCTTGTCCTGGTAGGCAATATAAGTGGCACGGTCGGTCAGGGTGTAGCCCTGGCGCTCGTTGGCCATCATAATAACCTCGCCCATCCCACGGCCGGCTTCAATATACCAGTCGTTTTTGGGCTCCACGCCGGCGGATTTCCACAGGAATTTCTCTTTGGTATGGGTGCCGGAATCGTCACCGCGCGACACAAAAGTGGCCTTGGCATCAGCAATCTTCTTCATGGCTTCGGCGGCGGACTTGGCATTTTTGAGACCGGCGGGGTCAGCAGCGGGGCCGATGATGACGAAATCGTTATACATAACGTCGCGGCGATTCACACCGTAACCCTCTGCAACGAATTTGTCCTCTTTACTGCGCGCATGTACCAGGGTCACATCCACATCACCATTTTCGGCATGTTTGAGCGCCTTGCCGGTACCAACCGCAATGACATCGACCTTGCAATCGTTTTTCTTCTCAAACGCAGGCAGAATGGCGCGGAGCAATCCTGAATTGTCTGTCGACGTAGTGGTCGAAAGCTTCAGATGTTCGACGGCCATGGCACCGGTGGCCAAAACCGCCAGCAACAGAAAACTCGTGCTCAGAATACGAAAAACTGACTTCATGTGGTTCCTCCTCGACTGAACGTTGCGTGACTCTTCCCTAAGATAAACAAGCCCCCCCACGGACAAAAACATTCCATGAAGGGACGATCACTGGACGATGTAACCTTACAGTGATAACGCCATGGAGTCAACGGCCTTTTTTGAGTAAACTACTTAAAATTCTCACAAAAAGAATCTCGAGGAATAGAGGAGATTGATAAACTATAACGGAGGGTCGCCAAGGGACAGCAAAGTCTATAGAAAGGATCGTACCGAATTATCGGCTTTCCCCGGGGAACAACATGCGCCCTGCAAGACTCACGTCGTAGCCCTCCAGACGCGCTGCAAGATCATGAAAAGCCGGTTCATGCAAAATGGCAAGAAATTGCTGAATGGATTTGTCGAAAAAACTGTCTTTGGGAATCAGAAGATCGAACCGTTCCCAGCGCAGAGGCAGAAAATCAAGCCCGAGCAAGGCTGCCGCCGGGCGGATTCCCGGGCCGACATCGGCCCTTCCGGAAAGGATTTCGAGGCCGATATCGATATGATGGGACACTTCGTTTCCATATCCCTTGATGCGGGAAGACTTGATACCTGCCTCCTGCAGTTGCTGATCGAATATCATACGGGTGCTGGCGCCAAGAGGCCGGTTGACCACGGTCAGATCCTTTTCGGCAATATCGCAACAACTGCGGATACCGTGAGGGTTGCCTTTGGCGACGATCAGACCTTGTTCACGGCGGCAGAAGTTGACCACGGCCGGGAGCGCCTCGAGTTCGCTGGCGGCATAGGAAAAATTGTAATCCTTCGAATTATCTTCGGCCAGGTGGCTGGTGGCCATATGACACATACCGCGGCGCAGCGCCTTGAGCCCGCCGAGACTGCCGACAGCTCCGAACAGCACAACGTGTCCGGCATTGAGCTGCATAAACAGCGTCAAAGTCCGGTCAAGCAGGATATCGTCACTGCCGGCAATCATCAACAATCCGCTTTTGTGCGGCAACTCAGCACCGCCGGTGGGATAATTGATGGTCATGCTTTCGACCCACTGCTCCACCAAATGAGCCGGGAACAGCCATTTGCCTGTGATCTTGGTCGCAAGAAGCCCCTTCTCGGTAATCAACGTATAAACCATCTTTTCGTTGACGCTGAGACGTTGTGCGACTTCTTTGGTGGACAGAAGTTTTTCCATCAATCTATTACTCCCAAGCACTTCTTACTTTCATGACCGCCACCCAACGGTGATGGGCAAGTAAAAATACCATACTTACCCCCGGGACGAAAGTCTGCTTTCGCAGCATCAACGGATCAGATCCGCCCCAGCGCCAGGGCATCATCGCCCAACTGCCGATTGGCATCCTGCAGCATATCTTCCCCGGCGACAACGGATACGGCACTCTGTTGCCAGCCGTCAACCAGGTAGCGTTGCGCGACACGGGCAATTTGATCGGCGTCGACAGCAAGGATGCGCTGTCGAAAAGTCTGCCGCTTTTCAGGAGTGAGCCCTTGCAGGAGGTAATGGAACTCCCGCATCCCCTTTCCTCCGGGAGATAGAGGGCGATCGAGTTGGCTGAAAACTCCGAGAATGGCCTCTTTGATGTCCACGGCAGCAAATTGCCCCTGTGCCGCCCACCGAACCGCATCACGGTAGACGTCGAGAGTGCGCATAAGATGCGGATCGCGATAAGAAAGCATGGCAAACAAACCACTTTGCGCATCGTAGGTGGCCATGCCCCCGTAAGCACCACCCTTTTCGCGAATCTCCCGATGCAGGAACCCACCGCGCAACAGTTTGGCCAACACCATCAGAACGGCGCTGTCGGCATGCTCCAAAGGCACAGCTCGAAAAACCCGGGCCACGTAGGAAACCGGCACCGCAGCCACCCAACCCGAAGCTCTCATGTCGAAGGGAGTGGGGCGAGGCGACGGAGCGACATCCCCTCCGGCCGAAGGCAGCTCGGCGAGCAGCGACTCAACAACCGGTTGCATAATTTTGTAGACGTCATCTTCGGCGGTAACCGCACAACGTAAATTGTCCCGGCGGAAAATCAAACTTGCCAGGCGTTGGAGGCGCTGGGCGAAATCGGCAAGCTGTTCGGGACGCTTCGAGGCCAGACTTTTCACTTCCCGGATGAAATGCAGCCCCCCCCACTCTTCCCTTACGCGCCCCGCCACACTCAGAGAACCGGCCGCAACACGCGAAGCGTAGCTATGCCCTGCCCCCGGTACGGAATTTTCCAGAGAGGTTTTCAATTGCTGCAATACAGTATGCAGGCGGTTGAGATCGGAAAAATCCGGCGCGATGCAAAAGTCTTTGAAAATATCGAACATGCGCTGCAGATTGCGCTGCAGTGCCTTGCCGCGCAACTCCACGGCGAGTTGAAAAACATCGAGTTCTGCCGGACTTTCAAGGATGGCGGCACTGGCCTGCAGACCACCGGTAGCCGCAGAGACGCGCTCCGCCATCTCCAGATAGCTCTGTCCGGCGGCCCCCATTTTGGTCAATAGCGAGCAGAACAGAGGCACGTCCTTGAGCAATTCGACGGGCAAATCGTCGATCCGCAGATTAGCCGTAAAATAACCGATACCGTTGGTGGGCTGCGCAAACCAGCGGACCGGAACTCCTTCGCAGGTACAGACCTCACAAGTTACTGCCGGCTGCCGCGCAGGTATATCCGAAAGCTCCAGGGTGGGAAGACAGGACAGGTCTTCTTCAGCCTCCTGCGATTGCTGCAGTTCCAGTCCCGACCGCACCAGATTATCCCGATCCTTTGCGGAAAGCTGTTTTGCTATTTTGTCCAAGCGGGTCTGCAACAGCTTTTCCTCACGCTCTTTCTGCGTTGGATCGGGTTTAAGCAACAGCGTGACCCGGTGGGTGTTGGCGAGCAGTTGACGTCGGATCAGGTTTTCAAAAAACGGTCCCTTCTCGAGTTCTTCCCGCAATCGCGCCAGATCGCCTTCCAGGCACAGGGGCGAAACGGGATCGTCCGCATGCATCCAGGAACCGAACATGCGCATCAGCAACAGCAATCCGTAGGGGTACTGATCGCCGCTCACCTCGCGGTGAGAAAACTCGAGCTGGTGTATGGCCGCTTCGATCTGCTTGCGGGAAAACCCTTTGCCAGCGATGTCCCGCAGGGTATTCAAAACCAGGGCTTCAATTCCATCAACGGCTTCCGGATCGGTCCCTTGCAGACCGACGGCGAAATAGGTCTCACGATAATCGTCGTGATAACCGGTGCCGGGCGCCAGGTTCTGCCCCAGCCCCGAATCGAGCAAGGCCTTATAAAGGGGCGCTGCCGGGTTGCCCAGCAGCAATTCTGACAGCAACGTCATGCCCAAACGCTCGAACGGGTCGGAAACCGGACAGGTCAACCATGCCACCTGCACCATGGAGCGACGCGCGAGGGGCTCTCCTGCATCAACCGGAAAGGTTTCCACCACGTTGCGCGCCTGATCGAACCGCACTTCGTCGGGGATGCCGCTGTCCACCTGCAGCGGACCGAAATGACACAAGGCCTTATCCTCGATGGCTTTGAGATGATCTGCGAGGGGAAAATTGCCATAGCTGAAAAACCATGCATTGGCCGGATGGTAATAGGTAGCGTGAAACGCTTTCAGCTGCTCGTGGCTCAGATCGAGAATATCGGCGGGTTCGCCACCGGAATTGTAACCGTAGGTTACCGTCGGAAACAGAGCGCGAGTGAGGCGTCGATGCAACAGCGAAGAAGGATCGGCCATGGCTCCTTTCATTTCGTTGTAGACCACGCCTTTAAACTGCAGAGGCGAGTTGGCATCTCCCGGATCGGCGAACTCAAGACGGTGTCCCTCCTGACGGAAATCCCGCCCCCGCAGCAGCGGAAAAAACGCCGCATCGAGATAGATATTCATCAGATTGTAAAAATCGGTACCGTTCTGTGATGCGAAGGGGTAGCAGGTCCAGTCGCTGGCCGTCAAAGCATTCATGAAGGTGCTCAGACTGCGCTTGAGCATGGTGAAAAAGGGATCGCGAACCGGGAATCGGCGAGAGCCGCACAAAACAGTGTGCTCCAGAATATGGGCCACTCCCGTGGAGTCCTCGGGGGTCGTACGAAATCCGACCGAAAACACGTTGTTGTCATCGTCGCGATCCAGGTGAACCATGCGGGCGCCGGTACGCAGATGCCGCAACTGAACGAGAGTGGCATGCATTTCCGGCAACGGCGACACCGAAGTCACCTCGAATCCATGTTTACGGTCACCTACTTTGTACTGCCATTGTTCCATAAAGGCTTCTCCTTAACGAAAAACCGTGAAAAATTTGACGATTTGCCGCCCCGGCCATGAAAGTCCATTCTCGAGCCGCAGCATCCGAGAATGAGTCCCTGCATCGTCTCACCCCCAAATCCCGGGCGGCGAAACGTCAAAGCGCGGACCCGTGAAAATCGATGACGATGGCGGTGCAGTCGTCCTGCGGCGGATCGGGGGCGCCAAAATGCGCCTGCGCCCGAAACAATTCATCGAGGAAGTTGCCATGCCCTCCCCGGTGATGGCGCAGTAACCGCTTCAGCCCCGTCATGCCAAACGCCTGCCCCCTGGGATTGAAAGCCTCCACCAGGCCATCGGTATAGAGCAAAAAACGATCGTCATGCTGAAAGCGAAAACGCGCCGTTGCGATCTCAGGTTGTGCAAAATAACCGAGCGGCTGACCCGTGGCGTCGAGATGCAGGATTTTGTGGCCGCGCCGCACAAGGGGCGTGGACTGGCCGTTATTGACGTAACGCATCTCCAGTGTTGCCGGATCGATCACACCGTAAAACAGGGTAGTGGAAAAAAAGTGGTCCAGACGCCGGGAACGACGGGCAAAAGAAAACAGAAAATCGTTGACCCGCGAAGCCATTTTGGATGGATCACAGTTTTCCTCGGTACCATGATGAATAAATCCATAGAGCAGTGCCATGACGACCGATGCCTGCAATCCGTGGCCGGTGACATCCCCAAGGAAGACCACCTGACGACCGTCGGGCAGGGGGATAAAGTCGAAATAATCCCCTCCAAGGCCCCGCGCCATGCGATTTTTGATGTCTATGCAGCACCAGCTGCAACGCGGCGATCCCTTGGGGAACAGAAGCTGCTGAACCTCGCTGGCCAGATCGATATCGGCTTTGCTGTGAGCGCTGGAAGTCATGGTAAAGGCCTTGCGAACCGGTCAATGATCATAATGATAAAAAATACCATAAACAAATTGCATCAGTTTTTCCCTGCGAGGCGCAAACTCGCGGCCTTCGCTCGTCAGATGTCGGCATATTCATTTTAGCCTAGTTTTCATCGGCAAACGGCTCTTTTCTCCAATCTCTGTGTCAATCTGCCCATTTGCCTGTCCGGCGCACAACAACTACGCCTCCGCGCAAGTGATTGATTTTTCTTGACCCTGGAAAAAATTTTCTCGTTTCACACATGAAAACCACGCTGTCCCATCCGGGATGTTCGGGATGGCCCCAGGCGTTATCTGCAAAGGTTCAGTCGGGCGCGGCAGAGCTGAAATCCTTGAGGTTGGCATCGAGCAGATGACGCGGTTGCACATTACCCAGCGCACCGATAAGACTGCTGCGCAGGTTAGGGATGTCTGCGGACAGCTGACTGACCAGGCGTTTCATTTTCTGCCGGTTCTGATCGGTGCGAATCTCTTCGGGGCAACCGCAAGGAATCAATGGCAGCGCATTGTTTCTGGCAAATACGGCGACGTCGCTCTCCTCTACGTACACCATCGGCCGAATCACCGTATGACGACCGTTGTCGGCCAGCAGTTTGGGACTCATGGCGGCCAGGGTGCCGACATAGAATTGATTGAGAAGCAAGGTCTCGACGAAATCATCGAGATGGTGGCCCAGAGCCAACTTGTTGCAACCCAGTTCGGTAGCCACCGAATACAGAACGCCACGTCGCAAACGGGCGCAAAAGGCACAGAAAGAAGAACCGGGGCGCAGTTTTTCCCGAATGATGGCGGCACAATCGGTGCGCTCCATGCGACAGGCGAAGCCGTATTCTTTAAGATGTGCCTCCATGATGTCCGTACGATAACCCGGGAACCCGGGATCGATGTTGACGGCGATCAGTTCGTAACGGACCGGTGCCCGGCGCCGCAAACTGTCGAGGATATGCAACAGGGTCCAGGAATCCTTGCCCCCCGATACCGCCACGGCGATGCGGTCCCCTTCTTCGATAAGGTTGAAATCACCGATGGCTTTCCCCGTGAGTTTTTTGATTTTGCGAAACAGACGATCTTCGACAATGGGCAAGGTCTTTTTCCTCCGGACATGAATGATAGGCTTTTTTACGGTATTTCGACTCTTAATGCAAGTCGCAGGACCTTCATTCTCCTGCCTGGCGGTGATTGGCATGCTCCGGACGCAGCCCCAGCATACGCCGCACATCCTCCAGCACCAGATACATGGCCGGAATCAGCAGCAGCGTAATGCCGGTGGCAAACATGATGCCGAAACCGAGGCTGATGGCCATGGGGATGAGAAACTTGGCCTGCATGCTGGTTTCCAGGATCATCGGCATCAAACCGAAAAAGGTGGTCAGAGAGGTAAGAAGAATCGGTCGGAAACGCCGCCGACCGGCTTCGAGAAGGGACTCGTGCAAGGTATCCCCGACCCGCCTGCGCACATTCACATAATCGATGAGCAGCAACGCATCGTTGACTACCACACCGGACAGGGCGACAATGCCGAACACGCTCATGATGCTCAGATCATACCCCATCAGCACATGCCCGAAAACGGCGCCGACGATGCCGAAGGGAATGGCCACCATGATCAGCAACGGCTGGCTGTAAGAACGGAACGGGATGGCCAGCAGGGCGAAGATACCGAACAGTGCGAGCAGATAACCCCGCCCCATGCTGCTCTTGACTTCATTGAGTTCGCGCGCCTCGCCTTCCATATCGTAACTGAGTCCGGGGTAGGCGTTCATCAGCGCCGGCAGAACGGTTTCCCTCAGATGCTCACGGATTTCCTCGGCATTACCCTGCCGGCTGTCGACATCCGCCGAAACATTGATCACCCGCTTGCGATCAGCTCGATTGATACTGCTGAAACCGTATCCGCCGACGACCTCGGCGGCGCGACTCAGCGGGACTTCCCCGCCATCGGGAGTACGCACCCGCAGGTTCTCCAGATCGGCCAGATGCCGCCGGTCGTCTTCCGGGTAACGCACCATCACCCGCACCTCGTTGCGTCCACGTTGCAGGCGTAATGCCTCGGCCCCGTAAAACGCCGACCGCAACTGGCTACCGAGGCCGGCCTCGGTAATGCCCAGAGTGCGCGCCTCGGGCTTGAGACGAATTTTCAGCTCGCGCTTGCCGCGCACGTAATTGCTGGCGATATCCTTAACGCCCGGGTACTCGCCCAGCAGCACCTTGACCTTTTCGGAAACCTGTTGCAGCACCTCAAAACTATCGTGGGCCAGTTGAATATCGATATTGGCCCCGAGCTTTACAAGGTCGGTGCTGAAAACCAACGACTCCACACCCGGTACTTCGCCCACCCTTTCCCGCCAATCCGCCGCTACCTCAGCCGCGCCGATATCCCGCTGCTCTCCCGGGGTGAGGAACACGGCGATGGTCGACAGGTGCGATCCGCCGCCGCTGAGACTGCTGCCGACCAGAGAAAACATGTTGCGCAGGATGCTCCCTCCCTCGGGCAGTTGCCGGTCGAAAGCGTCAATGGTTTCGCGCCCCCGCTCAAGGATCAGCTCCGCCACCTTCCGGGTGCGCGCCACCGGCGTGCCCGGTGCCATCTCCAGATTGACGAGGATAATATCTCCCTCCACCTTGGGCATGAACCCGAACTTGATGATGCCGCCCCCAATCAGACCCAGGCACAGCATCAGCACCGCCAAAGCCGTGGCGACTGTGGCATAACGATAAAACAGAGCGAAACGTAATGTCCTGCCGTAGGGGCCGTCAATGAATCGCTGCAGTTGATGACCGAATTTTTTACGCACGCCCTCTATGGCGGTCAGCACCCGCCCCTGCACGGTGCGGGGCTGTCCGATGGCCAGATGGGCCGGCAGTACGAACAGCGACTCCACCAGCGACACCAGAAACAGCAAAATCACCACCGAAGGAATGGTCCAGATCAATTTACCCATGGTGCCGGAAATGAACAACAGGGGCGAAAAAGCCGCGACGGACGTCAGAATGGCGAAAACGATCGGCACCGACACTTCTACCGCCCCGTCCATCGCCGCCTGCAGATAAGGCTTGCCGCGCTGGCGATGTTCGAAGACATTTTCACCGACGACGATAGCGTCGTCGACCAGGATGCCCAGGGCCATGATAAAGGCAAACAGGGAAATCATATTGATGGAGGCCCCTATCGCCGGCATCAGAAACAGCGCCCCCAAAAACGAAATGGGCACGCCGAGCATGACCCACAGGGCCAAGCGCACCTCCAGAAACAAACCGAGGACAATCAGTACCAGCAAAAGTCCGAAGCAGGCGTTTTGGGTCAGCAGGTTCATACGGCTCTGGAAAATTTCCGAGTCGTCGTTCCACATGGCCAGTCCTACCGAAGACGGCAGATCCTGCCGCTTGCGTCGCACATAATTCCGGACGGTCTCGGAAATATCCGTCGGCTTCTGGTCCCCGACCCGGAAAACCTGCACCATGGCCGCCGGCAGGCCATCGAAAAGCAACTCCTCATCCGTCTCACGAAAGGTATCGCGCACCGCGGCGATATCCCCGAGGCGGACGTCTGTACCGTCGGCAGCCGCCAGGATCGTGATGGGTTCGTATTCCGGTCCCGTGTAACGACGTTCCTTGGTCCGCACGAGGATCTCGCCGCCGCGGGTTTTGATGGTCCCTCCCGGGATATCCCTCGATGCCTGCCGGATGCGTTGGGCCACCTGCTCGAGAGTCAGATTGTAACGTCGCAGATTGGCTTCGGGGATTTCCACCGAGATTTCATAGGGTCGTACGCCGGCCAGGTCGACCTGGGTGATGTTCGGCATCAACAGCAGGTCGTTCTGGACCTGCTCGGCCAATTCACGCAGGCTGCGCTCCGAAAGGTCGCCATAGACCATCACCGAAACCACCTGACGACGATTAAGAAGTTTGGTAACGATGGGCTTTTCAGCCTGTTCCGGAAAGGAGATGATGCGATCGACCTCGGTCTTGATATCCTGCAGCACCACATTGGCGTCGGCGCCGGTGCGCAATTCGGCCGTCACCGTGCCGTATCCTTCGATGGCCTGAGAACGCAGCCGTCGGATGCCGTCGACACCGGTGAGGTTATCCTCGATCTTGAGCAGAATGCCGTCTTCCACCTCTTCCGGCCCGGCGCCCGGATAAGCGACGGAAACCTGGACCTTGTCCAGAGCCACCTCGGGGAACACCTCCTGCTGAACCGCCAGACCGATAATCAGCCCGCCGACCACGAAAACCAGCATCAGCAGGTTTGCGGCAACGTGGTTTTCCGTCATCCAGCGGATGGCCTGTTTCATGGCCGTGCCTCCGCCGGGGCAATGCGCAGTTTGAGCCCATCTGCGACACCGCTGAGCAGAGTCAGGACAATGCGCTCGCCATCCTCGATACCCCCGGAAACAAGCACCTGTTTGCGTTCCCGGCGCGCAACCTCGATTCTGCGTATATGCAACAGACCGTCATCGCCGGCCACCCAGACGACATCCCCTTCATGCACCGCTTCGCGCGGCACCGGAACGATATCGTCGAGAATTCGACCGTCGATGCGAATATCCACGAACAGGCCGGGGCTCAAGGGGGGCCTGTCGTCGGGAGCAGGTTTTTTTAGGTAAAAGGGGTCATCCACAGATACGACCAACCTGGCCATACGCCCTCGCGCATCGACTTCGCCGAGGGACCGTACCACCCGCCCCTGCCAGACATATTCCCGTCGCCCTCCATCCATGATGATTTGAGCCTGGGCCCCCGGCTTCTGCCCTTCGAAGCGCGGCACCTGCAACCAAACCAATTCCTCGAGAGGCAGCGGCACGATGATTTCCGCACGATCGGTGCCGAACACCTGCCCCACCGTCACCCCGGCCGTCAGGTATTGGCCTATATCGACCTGCTCCGAACGTACCAGACAATTGAACGGGGCGCGCACCACGGTACGTTCAAGTTCCAGCCGCGCCTTGCTTACCGCCGCCTCGGCCGCTGCCAGCGTCGCACGGGCATTTTTCAACTGGGGTTCGTAAACCACCAGAGGATTAGGTTCCTCTTTGCCACCGGCATTCAGACGCTGCCATTCCCGGCGGGCGATACGGGCCTGACTTTGAACGGTGAGGAGATCGAGTTCGGCGCGAGCGCGCTGTGCCGTGGCCTGCTCCACGGCCAGACGATAATCGACATCCTCGATACGAAACATCTGTTCTCCCTCGGCGAAAAACCCTCCGGCAATGAATCTCGGATTCATCCAGGTCACCTTACCGCTGACCTGGGGCGTAATGCGGGCTTCTCGGCGAGGCTGTACCGTACCGGTCACGGCAACCTGCACCCGGTGTTTCCGGGCGCGGCCGATCATTACATCGACCAGGATTCCGGGATTTTCCTTCGGCTGGCGTGGCGGTGCCTTGCGCAAATAAATCAACAGGGCCATGATCGCAACCCCTGCCAGTAAAATGACGATCGGAGCGACAACGCGAATCCAGAACCTACTCTTCATGACTGACATCCTCCCTCGGGAGATCATCCGCAAACCTGCCCCTTTGCCGTCGTTGCCGCATCATCCAGCGTCCCCCCAGGGCGCGGCCAAGAGAGATACGATCAGCGATGATTTGACGACGAGCCGCCAGCAAGCTGCTTTCGGTCTCCAGATGAAGCACCTGTGCGGTAAGCACCTGCAAATACTCTGAAACTCCCAGCAAATATTGATCGGTAGCGAGGCGAAGCGCGGCCGCGGTCGACTCGCGGCGCGCCTCCAGTTGTCGGATCCGCTCCCGGCTGGCACGCTCTGCCGCCAATGCGTCCTCCACTTCCCGGAAAGCCTCGAGCACCCGTTCCTGATAAGCGGCCAGCAATTCCTGGAATACGGTCCGCTGGCGGGACACCTCGGCACGACGACGCCCACCGTCCAAAACAGGCTGCGTAATGCTTAGCAGCAGATTCCAAAAAACATTGGGAGAATCGAAAATCCGTCGGGGGGCATCGGCCGACCCTCCGTAACCTCCGATGAGGTTAAACCCAGGGAAACGATCGGCGATGGCGGCTGCGACCCGTTTATCGGCCGCCTTGACACGTAAAAGAGCAGCCTTGACATCGGGCCTTGTATTCAGCAGTTGCGAAGGCAATCCCGGGGGGTAACTTTTCTCCAGGGTCGGCAGAACCGTCAACTGTCCGGCCTTGCCACGTTCGGGATAACGTCCGAGCAACACCGCCACACCATGCTCCGATGCCGCCAGGCGTGATGCCACCTGCGGCAGTCTGGCACGGGCGGCGGCCAGATTCTGGCGAGCCTGATATACATCGAGGGCCGGAACGATGCCGGCCCGATAGCGCCGCTCGACACGCTCGAGGATATCGATGTAGGAAGCGATGGTCTGTTCCAGCAACACCTGTTGAGCCCGCTGCTCCACGGCCGTATAGTACAAATCGGCCAAACGTGCCGACAAAGCCAGGTAGAGAACATCCACATCCGCAGCCGCAGCCTCACGTTCCAGCCGCGCCGCCTCGACCCTGGAAGCCAGCTTGCCCCAGAGATCGATTTCAAATCCCGCAGCCACCGAAAGACTATAATAATCATCGGTAACAGGTCCCGGAAAGCTTGCCCGGCGCTGCCTTCCTCCCTGAGCTTCCAGACTCAGGGTCGGACGACGGCCGGAGGTTACAGAGCGGACGGCCGCCTCTGCCCGCTGCCAGCGGGCGATGGCCTGATCCAACTCGAGGTTGGCGCCAAAGGCCTGATCCATCAGCCGGTTCAGGGTGGAATCGTTGAAGACAAACCACCAGGGTTGCAGGGACTGTCTTGCAACCGTATCCGAGTTTTCCAGATATGCATGGGGAATGTCGATGGCAGGTTCGACAGCCTCGGGCCGATGCACGGAACAACCTGCCGAGAACAATAAAACCATTGCGAGAGCGAAGCGTTTCATGGACCCTCCAGTCCCCGAACGATAAAACCTATCAAGCAGTCACCAGCCGGCAAATCCGGTATAACCGTTCCCATGGCTTCGTTCATCGATGATCGCTGCCCCGCCAGAAACAGATAGCGCCCCATGGCTCCCAGAGCGAAATGCAATCGCCAAAAAAGCAGGTCGCGGCTGAGATGCGGGAGGGCTTCACACACCAAATCGAGCAACAGATGGAACAAAGGCGCAACCAGATCGAAAAACATTCGCCGTATTTGTTCATCCGGTTCAATCAAAGCCCTGCCGATCAGAGCCAGAAAATCACGGTTGCCTTCCCCCTGCTCGGCAAACCGCAAGGTCGGTTCGACAAAGCTCCGCAGCACCTGCTCCGCATCGAAACCGGGACCTGAACGCAAAGCTTCCAATCGACTCATGCGTTCTTCGTTCAGAGGGCCCATGCGCCGCTTGAAAACCTCTTCGACAAGTCCATCCTTTGAACCGAAATGGTAATGCACCGCCGCGAGGTTTACTCCGGCATCTGCCGTAATACGGCGCAGAGAGGTGCCGTGAAAACCGTGCCGCGCAAAGAGCTTTTCGGCACAATCCAGGATTTTTTGCCGCGTATGAGGGCAACTCATGGGGTTTAGCCTCCGCTTGAATTTGGCTCAGCCGCAATCTATCGGATTTAAACAAACGTTTGAATTACAGTCAACATATCTTTATCCCTGCCGTCCTGTCTGACACAAATATCTAATTGCGCTTCGACAGACTGCCATTATGCCTGCAGGGCAAGGATCTGCGCTTGACTTGATTCTCTGCACACTTGCCGGTTTCGAAACGAAGCCTCATGGATAAACCGGGCTAAAAACAAAAAAAATACCGCCCGGACCCTAAGGTCCGGACGGCAACAGAACATCTCGTTTGTTCAGGCAGGAGGTGCAAAGCAGTCGGGGCAAGGGCACCCACCCGGAAGGGTACCCCTACCCCGGCCTGGCGAAAGAGCCCGACCTTTCGCCTATTTAAAAATTCCAGAATTCGTCGATTTCCTCGTCGGTGAAATCCCAGATGGCATTATGAGGCGGTACCGGTTCAAGGGAGAAGAACTCCGGCAGCCGGTCATCCACATTGCTCATGCCCGCAGCCAGGTTGAACTCGTGCTCGAGCTTGAGGATTTTCTTACCGAGTTCGGCCACGCCTTCATTATCGAGTTCGATGCCGTAGCGAGCGGCAACCATGTCATTGAGCGCCTCAGCGCATTCGGGGATGTCGAGCATCGGGAAGGCAACGAAGACACACATACCGGTGCTGTCGATATAGGCCGTACCGATCTGCAGGTTCCGGGACAACTCGACCTGGCCTTCCTTGCTCAAGGGATCGACAAAACCACCGCACTTCAGGATGTTGGTAGCGATGCAGTAACCGGAGGTGTGGTCGGCTCCCATGGTCGAGGTCGCGTAAGTGATGCCGATACCTTTGACCGAGCGGGGGTCGTAAGCCGGGATGCCCTGGTTTTTGACCACCGGCACGCGGGTCAGACCGTAGGCATTGCCAACGGATCCCGTTCCGTTACCGATGATATGTCCGAGAGGAGTCCCCTTGCCGACTTCGTCGCGCAACAGGCGAATTGCACCCTTACCGTCTCCCCAGGGGATGATGCCGGCCTCCATGACCACGCCCATGGTAACGACCCCCTCGATGGAATCGACACCGATATCATCCATGATGTTATCGCAGGTCGCGATATCGTCAAGATCTTCAATAAGGCAATCGGCACCCAGCCCCCAGATGGTTTCATACTCAAAACCCGAGGTCAGATAGTTGCCGTCTTTGTCATTGTAGACCTGGGAACACTGGATCATGCAGCCGGCATGGCAGCCATGCTTGGGATGACCGTTACGTGCCACGATGGTATCGTGCATGGTTTCACCGCTGATCATGTCGTGATCCTCGTATTGCCCATAACGGAAGTTCTTGGTCGGCAAGCCACCGGCTTCATGCAGGATGTTGACCAGGATGTTTGTGCCGTAAGTGGGCAGGCCCTGACCGCTGACCGGGTGATCCAGCAGTGCCTTGGCAAATACCTTGGCGGCTTTTTTAAATTTCTCGGGATCGGCGATCTCCACCTTGCCGGCACCGGTACCGTCAACGGTGATGCATTTGATCTTTTTGGAACCCATGACTGCGCCCATGCCACCACGCCCGTGGGAACGGATCTTGTGATCGGGGTCCTTGACGGAAATGTTGGCCATAGCCATGCGTTTTTCACCGGGGATACCAATGGTCATTACACCGACTTTGGGACCGAAGCGTTTCTCCATTTCGCCGATCACGGCAAAGTTCTGCATGCCGACAACCTCGGTCTCTTCGTGAATGGTAACGCCATCCTTGTCTACATGCAGGCGGTACCATTTATCCTCGGCGGGCATACCTTCGATGATCATGGCCTGAATGCCGAGTTTGGCAAATTGCTGGGCCGTCGTGCCGCCGGCATTCGATTCCTTAATGCCGTAGGTCAAGGGGCTCTTGCCACCACAGGACATGCGGCCGGAGTTGGCGGCCGGCGTGCCGGACAGCATACCGGGGGCAAAGATAAGTTTGTTGTTGGGGCCTAAAGGATGGCAGGTCGGTTTGACCTCGGCCGCAACGATGGTGGTGGTAAGGGCACGCCCACCGAGGGTTTTCCATTCTTCGGGCACTTCCTCGGTCTTGACCGTCAGGTCGGACATATTGACGCGAACAATGTGCATAGCTTTTCTTCCTCCCAATGCGAAAAAAAAGGAACGGAACTCCGGGCTGATCTCCTTTCCAAACACGGGAGGCACCGCCGTTTCCAGCGGGACCCTTAGGCCAGTCGCCCTAAAGACCATCCCCTTAGGCTAAACCTGGCTCGGAGACTGCCGCGCGTTGATGCGGTCGCAACCATTCTATGGATTATGGATGCGAAGCGTCGCGGAAGCGGAAAATCCGCTTGGTTGAGTTATAGCACAGGGGAGGAAAAGCTAGACAGGTGACCAATCGGGGTATTTACGGGTATTTTTAAATACCCGATCGAACACAAAATGGCCTTTTACCGTGTTCGATAATGTATACACCATGAGGAAATTGTTCGAATATTGCAACAGAATATCGACCGGGGGACAAACTCATCCCTCCCCATGGCCCGGCGCCAGGGAACGCCGCCCGATAAGATAGGAATGAAGATTCACGTTCTTGCCCCGCAACCCCAGTTTACGGCGAATGTTTTTTCGGTGGGTCTGGACTGTTTCAAAAGCCAGGTTCATGGCTTCGCAAATGTCCTTGGTGGAACAACCGGCCTGGATAAACTGACAGATGCGCATTTCCGTCTTGCTCAATTTCAGCAGATTGGCATCGATTTCCGAAGCCGTTCCGCTGGTCAGCCCGATGAGCTGTTCCCGCACCAGATCCAGATAACTGGCGCGGATGTTTTCGGAAGGTTCTTCCGCTATGCGATCTAGAGCCGGCAGCAGGTGGGAACGGATCCTGCGGCCAAGGTTGTTCTCAAATTCCTTACGTTCACTGTCCACGCTTTTCATGACGTTGCGCAGAGTGACGTTCATTTCCTCGACCTGCTGTTTTTCCAAACGCAGACGTTCCTGCAGGGCTTTCTGTCGAGAAATATCCCGCACGATGACGGACCAGAAATTGTTTCCATCCATAACCACACGACTTACGGTGAGGCTGGCAGGCAACATTGTACCATCAAAACGCCGTACCTGGAGTTCCGCACTGATGCGGGATTCTCCGCTCAAGTCACCGATACAGGACATAAGGGTCCAGCGGCCATGGTTGTCGGTCAGATCACGCAAGTCTGTTCCGATCAGCTCATCCGAACTGCAAGCGTGGATTTGTCCGGCCCTTTGGTTGGCCTTTACGATGCGGTAATCCTCGCCGAGTAATAGAATGCCATTACCTACCGACTGGAATATGAGACGCAGCATTTTTTCCGAATTGGTCAGCGCCCGCGTACGTTCGGCAACCAGCCGTTCGAGATGTTGCCGATTGTCCACCAGCCAGGTGATGTCGTTGAGAATCAAAATAAACCCATCCAGTTTATCGGCATGGGGAAGGAAAGGAACGAGGCGCAAATTGAACCATTGCTCGGCCTGAGAAAGATAGATTTCATGATGTGCTTCGGGTGCGTAAGCCGCCAGCACTTCGGTCAGCCTCTCTCCAGGCAATTCGAGCAAATCCCAGAAGAATACGTTTTGCCAGGCACACCCGGCAAAAAACTGTTCGGCGGCCGGATTAAGATGCGTCACTATTCCCTCTGCATTCGTGACCACGACGAGATTGGTGGTCGCGGAGAAAATACACTGCAGTTGCCGGGGCTCCAGTTCCAGTCCTTCTCCAGAGAGAAAAGCCCCATTTCCCAACGCCTTGTCGACAGGAATAGCCTCACCAAAGGCCTCGAGCTCTTGCACCAATTGTCGCAGAACCTCGTGGTTCCTCCCGGTTTTCGATTCTAGAGGATCCAAGGCTTTTAACACATCGAGGAGACTGTCGATACACAACCGTTGAACATGGGACTGTGTTGGCGTTGAATGTTCGTGGGAGGAAAGCCTTTCCCTGATGCGGTTCAGAATTTCCCCCACCACATTTTCACGCTCGCCGAACTCTTGCATCGTGGATACCTTCTTCAATTATCGGGTTTTCTCCGGAGACTTCGGATAGACAGTACCTATCTTTCCAAACCGGCCATCGGGCGATCGGACATACATGCTGCCGCACGCAAAGTGCCACCGGATCACGCCAGCATACTCGGATATTCGTTATCAAATGTAAAGAGGCAGGCCGGCCACTCTGACAAAAGGGGATTAAATGTAGGCACAAATCGGGATTTTTTCCTTGACCACTATTCAATAATGAATAAATAATGCTTTGTCATTAGATACCACCCAGCCTCGACTCCACTTAGTACGGTGCAAACCCTCCTTCACCGAACCTTCATCGGCAGGACCTGAGAGCGGCGACCGGATGGGCAAAAAACCGACCACAAAAAAAGGTACCGATCTCATCTGCATTTTGCGGCCGGATGGACGTATCATAGGCAGCAGCCGCGCATGGCTGTCTCTTATGGAGTATACGCCAGAGCGCCAGCCCCGGTTTGACCTGCAGGAGCTGTTGTCTCCCGGTCAGGAAAACCGCTGGCAGCGCATACTGGCAAAGCTTCAGACCCATGCCGCAACATCGGCACTGCTATGCTGCCGAACACCCAGTGGAAAACGCCTCTATCTGCAAGGACGTTTCGCTCCTGCAACCCCTGCCCTGCCCAAAGCCATCCGTGCCACGTTCCAGGACATCACCAATGCCTACCGGGCAAAACGATTCTCTCGTCAATGTCTTGGCATGCTGCAGAAAATGGCCGCTGAAAATCATGCTGCCATGGTGGTGTTCCACGACCAAGGCAGGATCTGCTACTGGAGCCCCCAAGCCGCCGACCTGTTCGGATACGACGGCAAAGAAGCATTTCGCCAGGACATCCAAGACATTCTGGATCCTTTATACGACCAGGATCCTGCCAGGCAGGAGTGGCCACCTCTCCCTTGGAAAACAAGCGCCGATCCGCCCCATGATACGCGCGAGACAACCTGCCGCTGCAAAGACGGGTCGACCATAACTGTCGATTTACTTCTGGCAAACGTCGATACCGGCACAAGAACCTATACGATAGGCTTGTTCATGGACCGTCGTCGTCAACCTGCCAGAGACCATCGTATGGAGAAGATGGCCTATTATGACCAGCTTACCGGATTACCGAACCGGGCGTTACTGCATGATCGCCTGGAACAATCACTGGCGGAAGCCAAGCGTTTCAAACATCCCCTGGCGGTGCTGTTCATTGACCTCGACCGTTTCAAACAGATCAACGACTCCCTGGGACACGCGACGGGAGACCAACTGCTCAGAATGGCCGGGCAGCGACTGCAACAGTGCCTGCGCGGCAACGACACTGTCGCACGTCTCGGCGGAGATGAATTCATCATCATTTTATCCGGCTTCAAACACAGCTCCAACATACCTAAAATACTTCACAAATTACTCAGAAACCTTTCAAAGGACTATCTCGTTTCAGGGCACCGCCTGGTCGTTACCGCCAGTATAGGGGTCGCGATTTTTCCTGATGACGGCGCCTCTGCCGAACTGTTGTTGCGCAACGCCGATACCGCCATGTATGTGGCAAAGGAAGATCGGGGCAACAGTTATCAGCTTTACTCCGAGGAAATGAACCAGGCCCTGATGGCCCAACTGGAACTGGAAACCCATTTGCGTCGTGCGGTGGACAATTGGGAATTTTATCTACTTTTCCAGCCCCGCTATAACCTCTCCACCCACGATATCATAGGCATCGAGGCGCTGTTGCGATGGCGGCAACCCGACGGCACCACCCTGCCCCCGGAAACCTTTTTACCCCACTTGGAAGAAATGGGATTGATGGTTCCCCTCGGAAACAGCATTTTGCGCAAGGCATGCGAGTTCTGCGCTTCCTTGCAAAAACCGGGCATGCTCAGGGTGCCAGTGGCCGTCAACCTGTCCAGCAGTCAGTTCAGGCAACGTCAGCTCGACAAAATCATCGCCGCCGTTTTAAACGACATAGGCCTCTCTCCCGATTGCCTGGAACTGGAAATAGACGAACTTACCTTGCAGAAAACCGAAGGACGGGCCGAAAGCATTCTCCACAGTGTCAGAAAACTTGGCGTAAGCTGGACACTGGATAATTTCGGCCTGGGCTATACCTCTCTTCATCGGTTGAAGACCCTCCCTTTCGATTATTTGAAAATCGATCGGCATTTCATCAAAAACCTGCCCGACAGCCAAAGCGACGCCGCCATGATCGGAGCCATCCTCGCCCTCGCCCGCAACTTGAATCTGATCGCCATTGCCGAGGGCATTGAAAACTACGCCCAGCACCACCTGCTGCTGGGCATGGGCTGTCGCTGCGGTCAGGGCTTCCTGTTTCAGAAGCCGTGCCTGCCGGTGACGCTGAAAACCGCCCTGAACCGCGAATTCGATACACGGGCATCCTCCAGCCTGGTTAAGCCTGCACTCCTTATTTGAGCTTCCCGTCAAGTTTCCCAGACGACTTCTCCAACCTGCTTCCAGATACATTTCCCCCCAGGTGAATTCTCGAATACAATGATTTACATTTGCCTTATCGCTTCAAAGCTACTAAATTAATAAAAAACCCTTTTTATCCCTGTAGCAAGGAGCAGCCCTACGTGAAAAAGAATAATCCAGCGGATCTCAGCCTGACAGGTTCTCTCTGGTTCAAAAAATCGGGGCAGGATTTTCTCGGCAGCAGCCGCATCCGGCTGCTGGAAAAAGTCGGGGAACTCGGATCGATCACCAAAGCCGGCAAAGCGGTCGGTATCAGCTACAAGACCGCCTGGGAACAGATCGAAATGCTCAACAACCTTTCCGATCAACCGCTGGTCATCAAACAGACCGGCGGGCGCGGTGGCGGCGGGACCCATCTGACCGAAGCCGGCAAAGAGGTCATCCGCCGGTATCGTCTCATCCAGGAAGAACACGAGCGTTTTTTAAGCTCCATCGGCAAACATCTGGAAGATGGAGAAGGTTTTTACCAATTTTTGAGGAAAGTCAATATGAAAGTCAGCGCTCGCAACATGTGGTCCGGCGAAGTCGCGCAACTGCGAAAAGGCGCCATCAATACCCTGGTTACCATAAAGCTCAAGGGAGGAGACCGTCTGTCGTCGCAGATCACCAACGAAAGCGTCGAAGCCCTTGACCTGGAAATCGGATCGAAGGTTGTGGCCATGGCAAAGGCCCCTGCCGTCATCATCGTCAAAGAACTCGGCTCTGCCCGACTCAGCGCCTGCAACATACTGCAGGGCACCGTTCAGCGCATTGTCGAGGGCAAGGTCGACTGCGAAGTCACGCTTGAATTACCGGGCGGCAACACGGTCAGCGCCACCCTGACCAAGGCCAGCGATCAGGCACTCGACTTACATGAAGGCGATGAAGCCTGGGCCGTGGTCCAGGAGTCGAGCGTGATCCTGGGCATGGTCTGACCCCTCTTTTCCCGCTTTATAGAAAGCATTCCCCATGAATGAAATCCGCGTCAGCAGTTTTGACGAGTTGCAAAAAGAGCTGTTTGCCGATTCGTGGAATGACGAAATCGGACGATTTCGTTCCCGCTTCGCTTTTCGCGGACTCTCCGATACCCGTTACACGCTGAAAACAACCCTGATGCGCCTCGGTGGCAAATATGCCGACCTGGAACGCCACCTGATGCGCAATTTCAAAAAATACGCTCACCGTTCCGCTGTGGAATCAAACGCCTTCTGGAACTGGATGTCCGTGGCTCAACACTACGGCCTGCCAACCCGCTTGCTCGATTGGACCTATTCCCCCCTCATCGCCATGCACTTTGCCACGGCAAACATTTGCAAATTCGACCTCGATGGTGCCATCTGGGCGGTCAACTACGTCAAAACCCATCAACTGCTGCCCAAACCTCTGCGCGACAAACTCGGCAAGGAAGGCGCCAATGTGTTTACCATAGAGATGCTCAACGAGGCTATTCCCCACCTGCATGATCTGCAGACCCTGTCCAGAGACAATACCGCCCTGTTCCTCGAACCGCCATCCATGGAAGATCGTATCGTCAATCAGTTCGCCTTTTTTTCCGTCATGTCCGATCCCCAAAGAACCCTGTGCGAATTTCTTCGCGAGCATCCGGCCATCTGGCGCAAAATCATCATCCCGGCCGAACTTAAATGGGAAATTCGCGACAAACTCGATCAATCCAATATCACCGAACGGGTTCTATTCCCGGGTCTCGACGGCCTCAGTTTATGGCTCAAACGCCACTACAGTCCGCGATGCATCGAGGAGTGTGAACTGATTCAGGGCGTCGAGGCTCAGATTCCGCGACACGGCACATGATCCCCCCCTCTTTTCATCTTTGCCTGCCGACCTGGCTTGCCGACATGCTGCCTCCCCCCGAGCGAATCTTCGCCACGCCGGAAAGTCGCATGTCTCTGGTGATCGAGATGGCCAGATGCAATATCCTGCGCGGCAGCGGCGGCCCCTTCGGGGCGGCGGTGTTCGACCTCGACAGCGGGCAACTGATCGCCCCGGGCGTCAACCTGGTCACCTCCGTCAACTGTTCGGTGGCTCACGCCGAAATGGTGGCTTTGATGCTGGCGCAGAAACGGGTGAACAATTTCTCCTTCGCCGCCGCCGGACTCAATGCCGAACTGACCACTTCCACCGTTCCATGCGCCATGTGCCTCGGCGCCATCCCCTGGGCGGGATTGAAACAGCTGGCATGCGGCGCCCGCGAAAGCGATGCGCGCGCCGTCGGGTTCGACGAAGGCGACAAACCTCCCCGATGGCCGCAGTTGCTGGAAAAACGAGGCGTCCGCGTGCTGCGCGATATCTGCCGAAAAAAAGCTGTCGCGGTGCTGCAGGAGTACCGGCGGTTGGGCGGGGAAATTTATAACGGGAAGGGATAAGGCCCGAGGCCCGAGGCCCGAAGACTGAGGACAAAGGACAAGAAAGACCGGTTGCTCCCTGGATGTAACGCTTTTTCTCGTCACAGATACCAGCAGCAAAGCCCCGCCGAATTGGCGGGGCTTTGCTGTTCACAGGACCCGGTCAGGCAGGCGGATTACAGCTGGTGCCGAACGATTTTGCCTTCGATGAGATACAGGGTATCCTCGGCGATGTTGGTCGACTGGTCCGCAATGCGTTCCAGATAGCGGGAAATGACCAGATAACAGATCAACGCCTGGATGCGATCGGGATGCTCCTTTATCTGGTCGATCACCAGTTGATAGGTTTCATGGTGCATGGCGTCGACTTCGTCATCGAGACTGATAACCTCCCTGGCCAGCTGCGGATCGAGATTCACCAGAGAGTCGAGACTCTTTTTAACCATCGCATGAACCTTGTGGGACATGGTGGTGAAGTCGAAGGGGATCGGCGCGCGCTCCATCTTCTGCAGATCGATGACACGTTCGGAAATATTGACGGCCAGATCCGCGATGCGTTCGAGATCATTGTTGATTTTGAGGATGGAGATGATAAACCGCAGATCGTTCGCAACCGGCTGATGAAGCGCCAGAACCTTCAGGCATTCTTCTTCGATATCGACCTCGGTCTGGTCAACCAGGATATCCGAATCGATCACCTGCCGGGCAAGAACCCCGTCCATGCGGTTGAGCGCCTGTACGGAACGGTCGAAACTTTCCTCGACCATGGCACTGAGAGTCAGCACCCTTTTTTTGAGACTTTCGATTTCCCGTGCTATATGCATTCTGACCTCTTTATGTTGGTGGCCTTAACCGAATCGACCGGTGATATAATCTTCGGTCTGCTTGTTGCGCGGCTTGACGAACAGATTTTCGGTGATGCCGTACTCCACCAGCACCCCTTCGAACAGAAAAGCGGTGCAGTCGGAAACCCGTGCGGCCTGCTGCATGTTGTGGGTCACGATGATGATGGTGTATTTCTCGCGCAGTTCACTGATCAGCTCCTCGACCCGGGCCGTCGATTTGGGATCGAGAGCCGAGCACGGCTCGTCCATGAGCACCACCTCCGGGTTCACGGCTATGGCCCGCGCGATGCACAGGCGCTGCATCTGGCCGCCGGAAAGCCCGAGGGCCGATTCATGCAGCCGGTCCTTGACCTCCTCCCACAAAGCGGCATTACGCAGACTGCGCTCTACTGTTTCATCCAGCACGGTCTTGTCCCGGACTCCTGCGATTCTCAAACCGTAAATGACATTTTCGTAAATGGATTTGGGGAAGGGGTTCGACTTCTGAAAAACCATGCCGACCCTGCGACGCAGTTCGATGACATCCATGGCCGCGGTGTTGACCTCGGTGCCGTCCAGACGGATACTCCCATCGACACGCGCGCCGTCCACCAGATCGTTCATACGGTTCAGGCAACGCAACAGGGTGGACTTGCCGCATCCGGAAGGCCCGATCAGAGCGGTTACCTTGTTACGCTGGAAGTCCAGATTGATATCGTGCAGAGCCTTCGATGTCCCGTAATAAAAGTCGAGATTCTTCACTTGCACAATCGGATCCGTCACGGTGACGGAGTTATTGTCTCTCATAACTTCACCTTGCTAAAAAGTTCCGTAGGTATAGCGCTTCTTCATCTTGTTGCGCAAATGGATAGCCACGCTGCTCATGATCAAGACGATGAGCACCAGCAGCAGAGTGGTCACGAAGACCATCGGTTTAGCCGCCTCGACATTGGGTGACTGGAAACCGATATCGTAGATATGAAAACCCAGGTGCATGAATTTCCGGTCCAGGTGCAAAAAGGGGAAATTTCCGTCCACCGGCAGTGCCGGCGCGATCTTGACCACACCGGTAATCATCAGTGGAGCAACCTCTCCTGCAGCGCGAGCCATGGCGAGGATCAGCCCGGTCATGATGCCCGGGGATGCCATGGGAAGCAGAATTCTCGTCAGGGTCTGGAATTTGGTCGCCCCCAGAGCCAACGACCCCTCGCGCACCCCGGCGGGGATGGCCCCCAGGGCCTCCTCCGTCGCCACGATGACCACCGGAACGGTCAACAGCGACAGGGTCAGGCTGGCCCACAAAATGCCGCCGGTACCGAAAGTCGGCGTCGGCAGCTGCTCCGGATAGAACAGTCGGTCGATACTGCCTCCGACACCATAAACGAAAAAAGCCAATCCGAAAATGCCGTACACGATGGAGGGAATCCCGGCCAGGTTGTTTACGGCAATACGCACCATTCTCACCACCATGCCCTCCTTGGCGTACTCGCGAAGGTATATTGCCGCAAGCACACCGAGAGGGAAGGAAAACAGACTCATGATGAAAATCAACATCACGGTACCGAATATTGCCGGAAACAACCCTCCTTCGGTGTTCGACTCCCGCGGCGAGCCGGTCAGAAGCTCGACCAGCTTGATCAGATAATAACGGACCTTGCTGAAAACGGACATGCTGTTGGGCTGATAAAAACGCACCAGATCCATCAGGGCCATATCGCGATCGGTCCCGGAAATATCAGTAAAGGTCGCGGTATAGTTTCGTAACTCGGTGACCTGCTTCATCTGGCGTTGGTGCAGAGATTGAAACTTTTCCGTCAAACCGTTCCGCTTTTGTCGGAGCGTCTGAATTTCCGGGTCGGAGGGAGACCGCCCTTTATAAAGCAGTGCCTTCTCTTTACGTTGCAATTGATCCATGCGGTAATTGACGGAAGCCAGCTCGTCATCCAATTCTTCCAACTGATCCTTCTGCTGCATGACATACGCATGCGCTTGACGCAATTGCTGCACGGCATCACCACCACCCGACACGGCTTGCGCCTCTGGACTAAGTCCGATAAGCCGACCATAGAAATTCCCGTATTCCATGCGCTCCAGGACCATGGTATCGTCCGCATACGTGATGCTGGAGATATCGGTTTTGTCGATCCATCGAAAATCGAGCCCGTAAAGCTCGCGGTTGCCGATCTTGAACTGCAACCGTTCGCCCTCCCCTTCGAAAACAGCCTCGCTGCGCACCACTTCCCCCAAAACGCTTCCGCCATCGTGCAGCTTGGCGGTTGCCACCTTAGACGGCCAGAAAACGCCAAGACCGTTGACCAGTACGACGACGATGAGCACCATCGCCATAAGCAGAGTGACCGACAACGCAGCACCGGTCACCCAGACAAAGGGTTCACCTTGTTTCCAAAAGCTCTTCATATGCGATCCTGTCAAAACCGGCCGTACTTCTTACGCAAACGCTGGCGAACCAGTTCGGCCACGGTGTTGAGAATAAAAGTCATGACAAACAAGATAACGGCGGACAGAAACAAGACCCGATAAAGGGTACCGCCGACGGGGGCCTCCGGTATCTCAACGGCGATGTTCGACGACAATGGCCGCATGCCGTTGAAAATACTCCAATCCATGATGGCGGTATTGCCGGTCGCCATGAGCACGATCATGGTTTCACCGATGGCACGACCGAATCCGATCATGGTACCGGCAAATATTCCCGGGCTGCCGGAGGGCAGGATGACCCGCCAGACCGTTTGCCAGCGGCTGGCCCCAAGGGCCAGCGAAGCCGCCTTGAGGCTGTTGGGTACGTTGGACAAAGCGTCTTCGGCCATGGTGAAAATAATCGGAATGACAGCAAACCCAAGGGCAAAAGCGATGATGATATTGTTTCGCGCGTCGTAACGAACCCCCGTCTGCCCGAACAGCCAGAGTTTGAAGTTGCCTTCGAAAAAGGCGCTCTCCGCAACGGGCCCCAGCTTGACGGCACAGAACACCGCGGCAACAAGAACCGGGGCCAGCAACAGAAATTCCAGACCGCGATCAAGGTTCTCTAAGCGCGGGTGTCTGCAGATCGCCTGCCAGAGAACAATGGCCACCAGCAGGAACAAGGGCACAAAGGCAAGACTTAGAAACAACCCGGGAATCGACTTTTCCAACAATGGAGCAAACCACAGGGCGGCCAGAAAACCGATGATGACCGACGGAATGGCCGCCATGATCTCGACCGCCGGTTTGATCACGCCTCGCAGTCGGGGATGACCGAACTGACTGGTATATATGGCACCGAGTATCGCCAGGGGAACCGCAAAAAGCATGGCGTAAAAGGTTCCCTTGATGGTGCCGAATATCAATGGCGTAAGGCTCATTTTCGGTTCGAAATCGTCCGTTGCGGCAGACGACTGCCAAACGTACTCCGGTTTGTCGTAACCTTCATACCAGACCTTGCCGAACAACGTCTTCCAGCTGATCTCCGGATGGGGATTATCCACCTTCCAGAGATGAGCTCCGCCATCGGCATCGACAGCCACCAGGCCGCGGCCGTCGGGAGACAGGCTGCTGATCACCAAAGGCGCATCGGTTTCGATACTCAACAGGTGACGTTCGCTGGTCATGTGATCAAGGTGCAACACCCCCTCAACATCAACACTTATCAGGGACTTGTCCCGCAGGGAGGGATATATCGTCTTTACAGCGGCATTGTGGGAAGCCAACGTATGAATCCGCTGCAGCTGCTTATGCATTCCTTGGCTGGAAACCCGTACGGGGAACCAGGTCGAAACGCCCCCCTCGGAATCGCCGACAGCCAGAGATACATCACCGAAAACCAGGCCCAGCGCCGTAATCGCCCGGCGATCAGGAAAGGCCGGCAGACGATCGAGAAGTTCCACCTCGCCCGGCTCGGAAAGATCCCAGCGCAGCAAGGTACCCTGATCGGTACCGGCATAAAGGGTTGTCCCCTGTCGATCCATGGTCAATGCGGCGATGGTTTCATCAGGAAGCCCGGAAAGAACGAAGGCATGGCTTTCTTTCTCGACATTACCAAACAGGTCTTCGGTTTCGCTATCCTGTCGTACATGAAGGCTGCCATCATCCAGCAGCAGTACCTGCGTCTGGCGGCCATCCTCGGAAATGCGCACCAAAGATTCCATCACCGAACCTCCGGAAGGAGGAGGAAACGTCGCCAGACGAGCGATCCGACGGTCCTGGATGCGCTGCCCCTGTTCATCGAAACGGGTCGTAAAACGGACCTGTTCAAGCGTCTGCGATCCGTCCTCCCACAAAACGCCGAAGTTCAGACCGGCAAACCGTTCGACGGACTGTATCCCGCTACCAGCTGTCGGGGGCTGCAGACGTATTTCATCCGCCAACTCTCCGCCGGGTGGCGCATAAAACCGCACCACGCCGTGCACGTCGATGACAAAGGGGTATTCCAGATAATCGTCCAGGCCTGCCGCCACAGGGGCCGTCGATACGGGAAATCTGGCGACCTGTTCCGTTTGCGCCCCCGAAAAGAGGGGGAAGGTAACGCGCGCAATGAGGAACAGAATCAGGATAACGCTGAAAATGATCGCCACCCCGCCCACCGTGATGACATGGCGGGCAATGCGGTCTCTGCGTTTGACCCGTTTGAGAATTTTTTGATTCATGGACACCTTACCAATGCAATCTGATCAAGACACAACAGCGCCTGCCGGTTTCGAAAACCGGCAGGCTGTCGTGATGAGCTTGCTGCTGCTTTCATTGCGCCCCAAACCGGCGGGTTATCAATTCAATGCTTCCAGCTGTTTGGCGACAACATCGGCCGGCAGGGGAAGATAACCGTCCTTGACCACGATTTCCTGCCCTTCCTTGGAGAGAACGTATTTCAGGAACTGCTCAACGTTTTTAGGCAGAGGCTTGTTGGGCTCCTTGACCACATAGAGATAAAGCATGCGGCCGAGGGGATATTTGCCTTTCAGAACATTTTCGTAAGTGGGACCGTAGGCGGGACCGCCTTCTTCCTTGGCCAGAGCAATGGCCTTGACGCCGGATGTTTTGTAACCGATACCGGAGTAGCCGATGCCGTTACGGTCTTCGGTGACGGACAGAACAACGGAGGCCGAACCGGGCTGTTCCTTGACGATATCCTTGTAATCGCCCTTGAACAGTGCATGCTTTTTGAAGTAACCGTAGGTACCCGAGGCACTGTTACGACCATAAATGCTTATGGGTTGCCGTGCCCAGGAGCCGGCAAGTCCGACCTGTCCCCAAGTAACGATGTCCTGCGGATGCCCTCCCTTGCGGGTTTTGGAGAAAATCGCGTCGATTTGAGGCAAAGAAAGGCTATCTACGGGATTGTCCTTGTTGACGTAAACGGCCAGGGAATCGAGAGCTACGCCGATTCTGGTCGGTTTGAAGCCATATTTTTTCTCAAACGCCTCGATTTCCACGCGTTTCATCTTGCGGGACATGGGACCGATCTGCGATGTCCCTTCAACCAGGGCGGGAGGAGCGGTACTGGAGCCTTTGCCCTCTACCTGAATATTGACATTGGGATAGCGCTTGCGAAAACCTTCGGACCAAAGGGCCATGAGATTGTTAAGGGTGTCGGAACCGATAGAGTTGAGGTTGCCCGATACGCCCTGCACTTTGGTGTAATCCTTCAGATCGGGATCCACCTTGATATTGGCGGCATGCCCGGAATCTGCCATCAGCGGCACGGCCACGACTGCCGCAAGCACCATGCCGGCAGCTTTTTTCCAACCCTTCATCACCTTGATGCTCATTCTGTTCTCCTTTTTGAAAAATGCGGTTCCCCATCCTTTGCAAGGGAAACAATCAATAACCTCTCAAACGCGAGTCATTCTGGTTATGAAGTGTTAGGTTCATATTAGGTCCCCGTGAATAGTTTGCAAGCCCGACCTCCGCCATTACTTGACGAAGAACTCCACCCCGCTGGTTCTTCAGAATGTTAAGAATTCGGCAAAAAGATACTGAAGGTACTGCCTCTGCCGGGCTGGCTGTCCACCGTGACGCGACCGCGATGGGCCTGAACGATATGCTTGACGATCGACAGCCCCAGCCCGGTACCGCCGGCGCGGCGGCTGCGGGCCTTGTCGACCCGATAAAACCTTTCGAACAGGCGAGGCAGATGTTCGGCGGCAATGCCGCACCCCTGGTCACGGACCTCGATGACGGTCTGCCGTTCATCGCTACGTGCTTCGATCCATACAGCGCCGCCGGCATCGCTGTACTTGATGGCATTATCGACCAGATTGATGATGGCTTGCTCCAGAAGCTGCGGATTGATGTCGGCAAGCAGTCCCGGATCGCACGACAACACGAGATCGATCGACTTGTCGCGGGCTTTGATGTCACAGGCATGCATGGCCGACTGCAGCACCGCCCGGATGGATGAGGGCAGCAGCTCGATAGCCTTTTCGTCCTGCCCCTGTTCGATACGGGAAAGATCGAGCAGGTCGTCAATGATGGCATTAAGGCGTTCGGCCTGTTTGGCAATGATCCCCAGGAAACGCTCGGCGTCGTCCGGCCGTTCCACCGCCCCGTCCAGGAGGGTCTCGACCGAACCCTTGATGCCTGTAATCGGGGTTTTCAATTCATGGGAAACGTTGGCGACAAAATCGCGGCGGATATTTTCCAGACGATGCAACCTCGTCACGTCGTTCAACACGATCAGAACCCCGATATTCTGCCCCTCGCCGTCTTGAAGGGCGGTGCCGTGAGCCTGAAGGAAACGATCTCCCTCGGCGCCGTGCAACACGACATCGCCCTCCACGGGTCCCGTCGTCGAAAGAACCCGCTCCACAAAACGCTGCAGATCCGCCTTGCGCACCACCTCCTGAATGCGGCGCCCTTCCACCGCCTCCGGAGAAACCTGGAACAGATCCGCTGCGGCACGGTTGAGATGGATGATGCGCTCGTCGTTATCGAGAGCCAGAACGCCTTCCACCATGCTGGACAATACCGCCTGTTGTTCGTTGCGCTGTCGAATAATGGTCCTGATGCGATCATCGAGCTGTCCCGCCATGACATTCATGGCACCGGCCAGGGCACAGATTTCCCGGGAGCCGGTAGTCGGCAATTTTTTTTCGAAACGTCCCTGGGCAAACTGCTCCGCGCCGCGCCTCATCCTCTCCAGGGGACGGCTTAAACAGCGCGACAGATACAACCCTACCAATCCCGCCACCACGGCAATGATCAACCCGCTGAGCACCGCGTTTCGATAGACCCCTTCCAATTCCCAGCGAATTTCATCGACGGCGCGGGCAGCACGCACCACTCCGAGCACCTTCCCCCGAGAAAATACGGGCAGGGCCACATACATCATGTTTTCCTGCAGAGTGCGACTGTAGTGCATCGATTCAGCCGTCTGTCCCTGCAAGGCATGAGACACTTCTTCGCGTCCGGCGTGATTTTCCATGCGCCGGGGGTCCTCCTGGGTGTCGCCGACAACCACCCCGGTGGGCAGGATAACCGT
Organism: Desulfuromonadales bacterium; assembly: GCA_030154185.1. Classification (GTDB taxonomy): domain Bacteria; phylum Desulfobacterota; class Desulfuromonadia; order Desulfuromonadales; family Syntrophotaleaceae; genus Syntrophotalea. The sequence goes on along the minus strand of JASKKK010000008.1, from coordinate 23,837 downwards.
AAACCGGGTGCCGGAGCGCTCTCCCAGATCTTTGCAGAGACGGTCGAGGGCTGCACGGTCATCGACATCGAGCAAACCACGGACACGTTCCTCGAATAAAGTCCCTCGCGATTCGAGATCGGACTTGACCTGATCAAGGTAAAACACCCGCAATTCTCGAGAGAAAAACCAGGTAGCCGCCAATATGGCAAGCAGAATAATGAGTACGTAAGAGGGATATATCTGCCAGAAAAGTGGTTTTCTACGCATAATCAGCCCTTAAAGCGGTAACCGACACCCCGCACGGTTTCAATGTATTTCCCGTATGACCCCAATTTTTTACGCAGACCGACAATCTGAACATCGACAGCCCGGTCGGTCACCGAATAGTCGTCACCCCGTACCGCGTTGACGATCTGATAGCGGGTGAAAACCCACCCCGGCCGGCTGGCCAGAAAATGAAGAACCCGGAATTCGGTGAATGTCAGCTCGACGGGCTCTCCTTTGATCGTCACCTGATTCCGACCGGGATGAATGACCAGATCATCGACATGCAAAATGGTTTGATCAAGCCCCGGCTCTTCGGCGGTTTCCTTGCGACGCAACACCGACCTTATGCGCGCAATAAGTATCTTGGGACTGAAAGGTTTGGTGACATAATCGTCCGCCCCCAATTCCAGACCGGCGACAACATCCGCCTCCTCACCTTTGGCAGTTACCATCACCACCGCGATCTGTCGGGTCTCCGCATTCTCTTTCAAAGCGCGGCAGACCTGAAGCCCATCCATGCCGGGCAGCATCAGATCAAGCACCACCAGATCGGGGCAATCTTCGTCAATCGTTTCGAGCCCTTCCTCGCCGGTAGCGGCCAGAGACACCCTGAACCCCTCCCGTACGAGATTGTAATGTAGCAATGCGAGAATATCCTCTTCGTCCTCGACTACCAGAATATGCTTTTTTGCCATAGAACATCCGACTCCTCTCCTTTGTATAAAGCCAGCCGTGAAGTCAATATCGTACAATTGTTAGATCCATATTAGAATAACGTCAACTTCCCATCGCGCCAAGGCTTTCGGAAAATAATATGGACTTATAAAAAAAGGCCGCCCAAAAGGACGGCCACCGGCGGGGAAACCGCCCGGTCCGGTAGAGACAAGAGAAGAGGACCGGGCAGAAGGGAGTCGCCATACGAAGATCAGAATTTGTAACGCAGGCGGGCATCGGTGCGGAATACATCGTCGCTGTCACCGTCGGTACCCAAAGCATCCCAGGCATCGCCGCCAATGAGGTAGCCAGCATTGATTTCCGCTTTCAGGCCTTTCATGATGGTGTAGCTGACACCGGCCACGAACTCGTGACCGATTTCGTCGTCACCGAGCAGGGTATCCTCGGCGGTATTGTGCCAGAGGTATTTGGCCCGCAATTTGGTCTTGTTGTTCAGTTTATGGGTCAGACCGGCGTACAGCAGTTTGTAGCCCTGGTCGAACACGTAGGGCGCCTGGCTGAAAGAATTGTCATCGGCGTAGTTGTCGAAAATAACGACCGAGCCGATCATCGAGGTGGAAATATCGATGACATCGAAGTTTTCCAGGTCGCCATCGTTGGGATCGTCATCACCCGAAGCGTACAGACCGCCAAAGCTGAAGGTATTTGCACCGACGGTATAATCGAGCTGTCCGTGGAACAGAAAGGCTTTGCGATCGTAGTCGCCTTCATCGGCGGACAGCTCGCCGGTCAGATAAATACCGGTCGCGGATGCAGAGAGCGCACCCCACTTGCCTTTACCGGAAAGCCCCAACCAGATTTCGGAATCCTGGGCATTGGTCACAATATCGTCAACATCGCTGTCGACTTGTCCCGAATCCATGAAAACCATAAAGGCGTTCAGGGAGCTGCCGTTTTCGAAGGCGTAGGTCACATCAGCCGCATAAGCGTCGTCATAGTCGCTCTTTTCGTCGCCGCCAACGGTCTTGTTGCTAGCCACGTCATCGCGGAACCAACCGAGAGAATAAGCCCAGGACCCGCTTTTGCGTTTCCACTTCACACCGGCGGCATTATCCGACCAGAGCAGGGCATTGTAGCCGACCGGCTGCAGACCGACGGTCAGGCGGGAAGCCGAATCGAAAGGGACTTCGATATCCGTATAAGCCCAACGCAGTTCAAACACGTTATCGTCGCCACCGAAGTCGGCACCTTCGCCACCGAATTTGGAGGAACCGAATTCAAAGGCAACCACGCCTTTGACCTTGTTTTCGTCATCGGCAGCCTGCAACCACATGCGGTATTTGAGTTCCCCGAAAAAATCGCTGTCGTTCTTGCTTTTCTTGGTTACGCCGGCGTTTCTCAGATCGGAAAAGCTTCTGGATCCGTCGATGCTGACATATTTTGCGCTGTCCTTGACGGTCCGTTTGGACAGATCGGCCTGGTCGCTGAACGAAAAGCGATTGTTCAGATCCCCATGCCATTCCACGTTGAAAGCCATGGCCGGAGTCGCCAGGGCGGCGCCCAGCAGGGCGACGAATGCCACTTTCCACTTTTTCACGGTTGGTACTCCTTTCAGTCATGCAAACAAAAGAATAAAAAATTCTGCCTTGCGGCGCTTCGCTCCGTGAGCGAGTGGAATATGCGGGGCAAATGTTAATTGATGGTTAACATGCAGCTAATTTTGCGTTACGTGGTCATAATGCATAAGCGCGGGCGATGGATAAAAGGAGAAGGAAAAATGGGTTGCAATTTACGCCGAGGCGTGTTAGTTATTTGCGTCCAATCAAATCGGGATGTAGCGCAGTCTGGTAGCGCACCTGCTTCGGGAGCAGGGGGCCGCTGGTTCAAATCCAGTCATCCCGACCAAAATTTACCGTTTTCCCGAAAACGGCAAGCCCCATGCTGGAAACAGGCGTGGGGCTTTTATTTTTTTGTCACCCTCCACCGTCATCAACGGGTTGCCGGGGAATATGCTTGCCTTTTGTTCAAGAGCATGCTAGAAACCGGGTTCGCATTATCAGCACTCGCCTTCCGCCCGGTTATCGACATCGCGGCGGCAGACGGGTCCCGGGGGCCGCTGGCAGACTTCAGTCTCCCGACCTTCCATTGGCATCGAAGCGGCTTCGGCCGCTTTTTTTGCATACGGAGTTCGCCATGACAAGTTTCTACATGATGTTGCTCGCCAGCTACCTGATCGGTGCTATTCCGACAGGTGTCGTGCTCACTCGTCTGGTCGGCGCCAGCGATATCCGCAATTCGGGAAGCGGCAACATCGGCGCAACCAACGTATATCGCGTTGCCGGCAAAAAGCTCGGCGTCATAACTTTGATAGGTGATGCGCTAAAAGGAGCCATACCGGTCCTGGTCGCCCTAAAACTCCTCGCGTTCAGCGATGCGCAGGTAGGAGCAGTGGCCGCCGCCGCATTTATCGGACACTGCTACCCCGTATATCTTGGATTCAGAGGCGGTAAAGGGGTAGCTACAGCTTTGGGCATATTCCTGGTGCTGTCTCCGCTGTCCGTGCTTGGAGCCTTCGCGATTTTCGCCCTGTTGCTGTGGAAATGGCGCTTTGTATCTCTTGGATCCATCAGCGCTGCCGCTGCCATTCCGATTCTGGTATACTTCATAGAAGACAATCCGGCCATGGTTGGAACCACCCTGTTTATCAGCCTGGTTGTCATCTTACGCCATCACCAGAATATCCGGCGCCTGCTTGACGGCACAGAAAATCGCTTCAAAGCCTGATGCCCGGCGCACTATGATCCCCGGCAGTCTGCCGGCCACAGCGATTTCGGAAAATGATGAAAATTCGTTCTCTGTTTTTGTATAGTTCGGCCTTGGCCCTGGCGATATGCCTGGTCTTCGGTCTGCCCTTTGGGCTGTTTGTCATGCGCCCCGTGCTGCCGCAACAGCCAACCATCATATCCATTCAACCCGGGCAGTCGTTCACCCATATCGCCGAAACGCTGGAGCGTGAAGGCGTAGTAAGCAGCGCGTTCAATTTCAGAATCCTTGCGACCCTGAAGGGTGCCTCCCGCCAGGTCCAGGCCGGCGACTTCAACTTTGCCGCCGCGACCCGCCCCGGCCAGGTACTCGATCGACTCGTTTCCGGCGACACCCTGAGACTGCAAGTCACTCTCCCGGAAGGCCTGACCATCACTCAGATAGCCGAACGCCTTGCGGAGGCAGGTTATACCGACTGTCAGGAATTCCAGCGACTGGCAACGGACCCGGAATTTACGCAAAGCCTCGGCGTGAATGCGCCGACACTGGAAGGCTACCTGTTTCCGGAAACCTACCGTTTCGGCGCCAAACTGCCCAGCCGCCATCTGCTGCGTTTCATGGTCGATCAGTTCAACAAGCACCTGGTGCAGAAGTGGCTCGATTCGGCAAATAAGCTCGGTCTCGACCTGCACCAACTAGTAACGCTGGCATCCATTATTCAAAAGGAAACCGCCCGCACTTCGGAAATGCCGATTATCGCAGCCGTGTTTCATAACCGCTTGAAGCGCAACATGCGCCTGCAGGCGGATCCCACCGTTATTTACGGTATTGAGAACTTCAACGGCAACCTGACGCGCCATGACCTGCGCACCCATACTCCATACAATACCTACACCCAGCGAGGGCTGCCCGCAGGTCCCATCGCCAACCCCGGCGCCAAAGCCCTGCGCGCCGCCGCCAACCCGGCCGACGCGCCTTACCTTTATTTCGTTTCCAAGGGGAACGGAAGCCACAAATTTTCCCGCACCCTGCGGGAGCATAATGCCGCGGTCAGACGCTATCAACTGCGCCATGTGGCCCAGGTTGAAAAAAACCAGAATGAACAATCGAGCGAAACAGCCGCTCCCGAATCCGACACGGCCGACTGATCCTTCTCTCCCCTCCCAGACTCTTCAGCAGGGAGTTTCCGGCATATGCACGAACCTCCCTCCGGCACCGGAATGAAGAGTGCTACTCACCATCGTCAGCATCCTGCTTACCGGAACTTGCATGGATTTCCGGTTTATTTCGGGGCATCTGCGAAGAAATAATGCGGTCTCGACCGCTCGAAGAAGTGCAGACCATGAAAACCGAACAAAGACAAAAGGGGAACGGCTCATCCGTTCCCCCTTGTTTTATCATGCAATATGTCGAAAGGGTATTTCCCCAACAGCCCCTTTACCGCCTGCAGCACATCGGAAGGCAACACCACCATCTTCGCGTTGTCCGACGCGGAGAGATCACGCAGCCAGGATCGGGTAGATCCGGAATCAGCTGCTGGGGTTAACCGCTCCGGGCCCTAGATTTTATTGATAAAGACTTCGCGCGGCCGACTGGTGCCGTCGGACGGTCCGACGATACCATCCTGTTCCATTTTCTCGATCATGCGCGCGGCGCGATTATAGCCGACGCGCAACCGCCTCTGCAGCATGGAGATGGATGCCTGCCGCGTCTCCGCGACCATCGCCAAAGCCTCGTCCCACTTCTCGTCCAGCTCCTCATCTTCTCCGCCTCCTGCTTCGCTGCCGGAAGGGGCCTCCAGAATCGAGGAATCGTATTCCGGCTGACCATGTTTGGACAGGAAGTCGACCACCTGCTTGACCTCGTTTTCGGAGACGAAGGCACCATGGACACGCTGCAGAGCACCGGTGCCGGGAGGCAAAAACAACATATCCCCCATGCCGAGGAGATTTTCCGCCCCCATCTGATCGAGAATGGTCCGCGAATCGATACGGGAAAAAACCTTGAAGGAAATGCGGGTCGGCAGGTTGGCTTTGATCAGGCCGGTAATGACATCGACGCTCGGACGCTGGGTGGCGAGAATGAGATGGATGCCTGCGGCACGCGCCATCTGTGCCAGACGGGCGATCGATTCCTCGATTTCGCGTCCGGCCACCATCATGAGATCCGCAAGTTCGTCGACAATCACCACAATACGCGGCAGATGTCCGTGATCGAGCACTTCGCCATCGGCGACCACTTCCGTGGCATCCGCCTGTTCGCCATCCGCAGCCGTTTCCACCGGCGGAGGCGCAGGCTGCCTGGCTTCTTTCTGCAGCCGCTTGTTGTAACCATCGACATCGCGCACCCCCTTGTCGGCCATGAGGCGGTAGCGCCGCTCCATTTCACGTACGGCCCAGGCGAAAGCCAGGGCGGCCTTTTTGGGATTGGTCACCACCGGCAACAACAGATGCGGAATACCCTCGTAGATGGAAAGTTCCAGCATTTTGGGGTCGATGAGAATAATCCGCACGTCTTCCGGCGAGGCGCAGTACAGCAACGACAGAATCATGGTGTTGACGGATACCGACTTACCGCTTCCGGTAGCACCGGCCACCAGCAGATGAGGCATTTTGGCCAAATCGGAAACCACCGTATTGCCGAAGATGTCCTTGCCCAGAGCCATGGGCAGCCGGCCACCGAACTTCTGGAACTTCTCCGTGGTCAGGATATCCTTGAGATAAACGGTCTCCCGTTCCTTGTTGGGAATCTCTATGCCGACCACCGGCCGCCCCGGGATGGGGGCCACGATGCGGATAGCGATGGCCGACAGAGCCATGGCCAGGTCGTCTGCCAATCCGGCGATCTTGTTGACCTTGACCCCCGGCGCCGGCGCGAATTCGTACATGGTGACGACCGGTCCCGGCTTGACTTCGGTCACATCTCCGTCCACGCCGAAATCCTTGAGTTTTTTCTCCAGGATGCGGGCATTCATCGCCAGGGCTTCACGATCGACCGGCAAGGGACCTTCGCCTTCATGATTGAGAAGATTGAGGGAAGGACGCTGATAATCGCCGCTGCACTCGATAAAATCGAAAGATTCCTGCACCGGCTTCTCCGAACGTTTCGGCTTCTTTTTTGCCGAAACGGCAGAGGCCTTCTTCGCCGCGATTACAGGTCCGTCTGCAATATGGGCTTTCTTTTTTCGGGACGCTTCTTTGCGCGCCGCCCGCTGCTGCTGGCGATTTTCCAGAAAGACACCCCAGCGCATCAGCGCACGATCGAGCATCATCACCAACGAGAACCGTACCGCCAGCATCAGGGATACGAGCAGCATCACCACCAGCAGAATCACCGACCCTGCGGTATTCAATCCGGAAGACAGAAGATTGGCCAACACCCGGCCGATCAGTCCTCCGGCTTCGCCGATCGGTTCCCCAAACCACGATGCCCCATGGAATTTCAAGGCGATCAGCCCGTCGAGGGACAGCAACATGCAGAAAAAAGCCGCTGCCCGCAACGGCCGGAAGCGAATCTGTTTGCTGGCGAAATAGTGCCAGGCCAGGCCAAGAGCGCCCAACGGCAGCAACAAGGCCGCGACCCCGAATCCCTGATAAAGCAGATCGGCCAGATAGGAACCGATGACTCCGGCCAGATTGCGGATACCGGATCCGTCAGCGGCATTGTTAAAAGAGGGATCTCCGCTGTGAAAGGAAACGAGCGCGAGCAACAGAAATAAGCCCGCAGCCAACCAGAACAGCCCCAACAGCTCCTGCTTGAACCGATCTTTGAATGTCACAGCCGGTGATTTTGTCTGTTCCTTACTCATGATGTTCCTCTGGTGAAGCACGCAGGGGATGCCTTCCAGAATCCCCCCGTCGGGTTCGACTCCCCTGCCGGGTTCCCGTGGTTATCAGAGGGATATGGCAAAAAACACCCCCCCCATAAACCAGCAATACAGGGCGAAGGCATACAGGCGACGACGCCTCACTATTCCCATCAACATGTGGATGGAAGCCAGGCCGCTCAAAAAGGCCATGGCGGTACCGATAACATAGACAGATATATCGGTAACGGTCCCCGCAGGCCATTCCAAAAGGGAAATCAGCGTCGCCCCGAGAACTGCCGGCAAAGCCATCAAAAAGGAAAAGCGCGCGGCGGTTTCACCGGAAACGCCTTGAAATAAAAGGGCGGAAATGGTCGATCCCGAGCGGGAGATACCCGGCATGATGGCTCCGGCCTGGGCGACTCCGGCGATCAGGGCATCCATAGACCGCATTTTCTTGTCTTGGGTTACCTTGTGTCGATAACGCTCGGAAAAATACAGCAAACCTCCGGTGACCAGCAACATCATCGATACCATGGTCAGGTTGTGGAACACGCCGACAAAAAAATCCTTGAAAGTCAGGCCGATGATGGCCGTAGGAATACTGGCAAGGATAAGCAACCGCAACAGACGCCGGTAATGGCGGGCCTCCTTGTGCGGCCGGAAGTAGGCCAGGGCCAGGTTACGGCAATCGTAGCGGAAATAAACCAGCACAGCTGCCATGGTTCCGGCATGCAGCAACACATCGAACAGCACCCCGGGCTGGTCGAAGCCGGGCAGAAAATGCTGGGCGATAACCAGATGCCCGCTGGAGGAAACGGGCAGAAATTCCGTCAGTCCCTGCAACAGGCCTAATACAATAGCATGCAAAAGGTTCATTGGCACTCTCTATTTTTCTGTGTCTGTACTGTCGGGGACTCCGACGCTACTGTTCAAGAATGATCGGCAGGATCAAAGGACGCCGCTCAACGGTTCGATTGAAAAAACGCCGCAGGCTTTTGCGCACCTCGACCTCGAGAGTTTCCTGTTCGCCGACCGTTTCCGGAGCGATATCGGCAAGGGCTTCACAGAGTTTCTGGCGAGCGGCATCCAGAAGATCGGTCTCTTCTTCGGCAACGAAACCGCGCGTCAACAATTCCGGACCGTATAGAATTCTGCCATCCGATGCGCCGACGGTAAGCAGCACCACCACCAGTCCGTGATTCGCCACATGCCGTCGATCGCGCAGCTCCATGTGTCCCACATCGCCGACACCGCGACCATCGACAAGTATGCGGCCGGTTTCCAGACGAGGTTCGCGAACCAGACCGGCCGAGGAGACAACCAGCGGACAACCGTTTTCAAGCACCGTGACGCGCTCCCTGGCCAAGCCCATGGCATAAGCCAACTCGGCATGCTTGATCAGATGCCGGTATTCGCCGTGAATCGGCACGAAATAATCGGGACGCACCAACGACAAGACCATCTTGAGTTCTTCCTGGCTGGCATGTCCCGAAACATGCACCTCGCTGGTGGTCTCGTAAAACACTTCCGCTCCGCGGCGATAAAGATGGTTGATCAGGCGGTTGATGGCTTTTTCGTTCCCGGGAATAAATTTGGAAGACAGAATAACCGTATCTCCCTGTTCCAGGGGCAACGGCTTGAACTCGTCCATGGCCATGCGCACCAAAGAACTTTGCGCCTCGCCCTGGCTTCCCGTGGTCAGCATGGCGACCCGGTGCCTTGGGAGATTACGTGCCTCGCGCACATCGATCAGCACGTCATCTGGAATATTCAGGTAACCGAGCTCCCGCGCAATGCGGGTGTTGGCCTCCATGCTGCGTCCCGTGATGACCACCTTGCGTCCGCAATCGGCAGCAGCCTGCACCACCTGCTGGATGCGATGAATATTGGAGGAAAAGGTCGCCACCACAACCTTGCCCCGGGCCTGTGGCATAATCTCGGCAAAAGCCGTTCCGACCTCGCGTTCCGACAGGGTAAAGCCTTTCTTTTCCACATTGGTGCTGTCGGACAGCAGCAGCAGGACCCCTTCTTCACCGTAAGCCGCGAGCCTTACCAGATCGGTGGGCTGATCGTCGACGGGGGTCTGATCGAGTTTGAAATCCCCGGTATGCACAACCCAGCCCGATTCGGTGCGAATGGCGACACCGAGACCGTCGACAATGGAGTGGGCCACGCGAAACAGTTCGACGTGAAACGGCCCGAGATCAAGCGCCTGCCGCGGAGCCACCTCGACAAGCTCGGCCCTGTGGAGAAGCTCGTGTTCCGCCAGGCGATGCCGCAGCAACCCAAGGGTCAGCGGCGACCCATAGACGCTTGGAAAACCGAGTTTTTTCAGCAAAAAGGGCACCGCACCGATATGGTCCTCATGACCATGTGTGAGCACCAGTCCGCGAATGCGGTCACTGCATCCTTCCAGGCAGGAAATGTCGGGGATGACCAGGTCGATACCGGGCATGTGCGGCTCGGGGAACATCAATCCGCAGTCGATGACCAGCAATTCCCCGCGATACTCCACTGCCATCATGTTCAAGCCGATTTCACCCAGCCCGCCCAAGGGCACGATCCGTACCGCATCGGAGGGAATAGCACCCCATGCCGCAACAGACGCTTCGGTCATGACCGGACGGTCTTTTCGACCAGGGCTTCGATGGGCATTCGTACATCCTGCATCAATGCGTTTCGCTCCTTGACTTCCCGCCCGGCGGTGGGCACGGGCGGCAGGATGGTGACGGTCACGCGTCCCCCCCGAATCCAGCGGCTGTGTTTGGGCATAACGTCCCGGCTTCCCGTTATGGCAACAGGGACAATCGGCGCCTGCGCCTGAATGGCAAGGGTAAAGCTGCCGGCCTTGAACTCCTTGAGATGGCCGTCCGGCGAGCGCGTCCCTTCGGGGAAAATCACCACAGAGGTTCCCCGGGCGATCCTTTCGATGGCGCGACGCATGCTTTCCACGCTCTTCTTGCGGTTGGAACGGTCCACGGAAATATAACCGGCGCGCCGCATGGTCAATCCGAACAGGGGGATATGAAACAGCTCCTCCTTGGCCAGCCAGCGAAACTGGCCCGGCACCCCGGCCAACAACGCAAGGATATCGAAATTGCTCTGGTGATTGGGCATATAGACCACGGCGCCTTCCAAAGGAAGATTTTCACGCCCTTCGACCACCAGTTTCACCCCGGCCAGCCACAGGCTCACCTTTGCCCACAAGCGGGCATAACTGTGCAAAAAATCGGCGCTGACAAAAGACGCCGGCAATCCCGTCAGTATGATGAACAGAGTCCATGGTACAAAGGTAACCACATAAAACAAGGTACGCAGCATAGTCCGTGTCTCCCGATAAACATTTAATCGCGCCAGTTTACGAAACCTTCCGGAGGGGAGTCAAACCTTTTTAAACTTTACAAGATGCGGCCATTTCCGCTAGACTCGCGAAGTATTCAAAAATTAAACAAACTCTCATGGAGGCTACAACTCATGTCGGTTAACAAGGTCATTCTCGTCGGCAATCTCGGCAAAGATCCCGAACTACGCTATACAGCGTCCGGCACTGCCGTTGCCAACTTTTCACTGGCCACAACAGAGCGCTACAAGGATCGCGACGGCAACAACCAGGAAAAAACGGAATGGCACAACATCGTGGCATGGCGGCAACTTGCCGAAATCTGCGGCAAATACCTGACCAAAGGCCGCCAGGTGTATATCGAAGGCAAGATCCAGTCCCGCTCCTACGAAGACCGCGACGGCAACCGACGCTACATCACCGAGATCGTCGCCGACCAGATGCAGATGCTTGGCCGTCCCTCCGACGATAACAGCGGCGGAGGCTACCAGCGCCGCGAACAACGCCAGGAGCGGCAAAGCGGACAAAATCAGTCGCAGCAACCCCATTATGAAGAGCCGCCTTTCAACCCGGATGACGATATTCCGTTCTAATTCCCGGTTTTTTCAAAAGTGTAAACAAAAAAAGCCGCCAGCCCTTGTGCTGGCGGCTTTTTTTGTTTACATGCCCGTTTTGCTAAATTCTAATCCTTACCCAAGAACCACTTATCCCCTGCCTTTTCCGGATGATGTGTTACCCTGCACAATGATCGGATATCCCATGGCTCTTATATCTGGCGATTAACCCGGGATCATCCCCCAAAATAAGTAACCGTCCAGAAGCGTTCGATGACCTGAGCAAAAACACCGCCCTGGTAACGCTGAATCCCCAAAAAGGATCAAAAAAAGGAGTGAACCTTTTGTATTCATAGATTCACTCCCTCTTTTATCAAGCATTTCGGTACAGAAAAAACGACGATCCCGATTGACTTTGAAGTTAGTCGGCAGTCTTTTCCCACTTGATCGCATCGACCGGACAAACATCATCGCATGCTCCGCAATCGGTGCATGTTTCCTTGTCAATAATGTAGATTGGATCATCTTCACTGATAGCACTCACGGGACAAACCGGTTCACATGCCCCGCATGCCACACAATCGTCAATGATATAATGTGTGCCCATTAGATTACCTCCTTTGCTGTGTTGACTGTTTTGGTGCTTGTCTTCCACATTGTGCGGACCATTCTGCCACATTCTTCAGGACTGGGATTGTGGAACTTACGATTTAATGCTGACCTCTTACCCTGCTTATCGATAAGATTGGTTCGCGAAATCGGCATGTCCTGCAAAACCCAATGCAATTCTGAAATTTTTTCAAGGATATCGTTACCCCAAGCATGTCCTTCCGGCCACCTCCGCCACGCACGTTCGCGTCCACTCGAATTCTGCCGACTATGGATTGATGCTTTTCCGGGAAAACTGCCTGATGAAATCCGGCTGCCGATAGGGGCTTCAAGAAAAGCTTATAATCGATTCCCGAGAAGACAAGTGTCGATCCTCACTTATTTTTAAAAGATCGACTGAACTCCATCAAGATTTTTGCCTGCCCCAGCCGGATACTTCAGAAAAACATACCGACCGAACCATCCAAGCGAGCGTGGAGAAAAGACCATTCAGAGTCAGATAGAACAAAAAAAGCCCGTCAGGTCAAACTGCGGGCTTTTTGCATTTGATCGAAGCTGGCTTGTGATACACCGTCCAGATGTTGCATGCATTCGTTCCTAAGTACGCACCGATTTTATGAATTTTACAGCCCTTTCTTCGGACCAGTAACAGCCTTTCCGATTATGCGCCACGAAGCCCACGTGTCCGCCGTACCGGGTGATCTCCAATATAATGTTCGGATTGTTGGCACATTCGGCCACCGGATAACAACCGCCTTCAAGGAAAGGATCGTCCATGGAATTGACGATCAACGCCGGCACTTTGATCCGCCCGAGCCAAGGCCGACAACTGCATTTTTCCCAATAGTCTTCGGCACTGGCGAAACCATGCATAGGGGCCGTGTATTTTCCGTCAAAATCCCTGAAGGTTTTGAGCTGCCGATAATTTTGATCGTCGATATCTTGTGGAAAGTGAACCTTCTTCACTTTGATTTTCTCATGCAATAACCTCAGGAAGCGTTTCATGTAAAGGGTGTTCTCTTTTCTTTCCAATGCAATTGACGCATCCGTCAAGTCGCAGGGAACGGAAAAGGCGATACTACCCTTCACAGATTCCGGTACCGCTAGGGTCTGTTTTCCAAGATATAAAAGGGTCATATTGCCCCCCATGCTGAATCCTATGAGAAAAACTTTGCTGTAAGACGATGCCGCATGAGTGACAACCGTATGGAGGTCGTCAATGGCACCGTTGTGGTATAGCCGCAAAAGCCGATTAGGCTCTCCGCTACACCCGCGATAGTTCCAGGCAAGGGCATCGATGCCTTCCTGGTTCATTGCCCGAACCATCCCTTTGACATAAGCTCGATGAGAATGACCTTCGAGCCCGTGCGAGATTATGGCGAGGCTGTCCCCGCCGATCACGGACCAATCGAGGTCAAGAAAATCCCTGTCAGGGGTGTCAATGCGCTCACGTTGATAGACAATGTTTGCCACTTTCCTGAACAGGGTCGGATAAATGGAGTGAACATGCCCGTTGCGAAGGGGCCAAGAGGCCTTGTAGTCGGAGTTGATCATCGGCAGAGCCTGTTGATGATAAGGGCGATATGCGAGTGCTCCCGAACGCTCTGAATCGGTTGCCATCCGGGGTTTTCGAACGAATATAAACCAGGTCCCCGGAACTGGAAATCCGCGAAGCCCTATTCCTTGCTTCATGAGCCGCTTTCACAACACGCCCCTTGCTTCAAAGGAAAATTTCGGGCGTCTTGGGTATGCTGCTGTTCTTCTGCAGCATCGCGCGTTTCTCCTCGATCCGTGGATGAATGAAGAAACGAGCCTGGGCCTCGCATGCCCTGGCGCAGGCACAGCACATGATGCAGCCGTCAGCGTTTGTCGCAACCGACTCGGACACGGTGATAACACCCGGGGGACAAACCTCGGCACATTTTCCGCAAAGAATGCACCGTTCACTATCCGTTTCCGGTGTCAATCCGCCCAGTTTCGAGCACTCCCTGTATGGCACGTTGCCATCAATACTCGGAGTATTGTAATCGCCGCCCTGGATCTTGACCGCAACCCGCTTTCCGAACTGCTCCGCCATGGTCAGATCCTCGGCATCGGGTCGGCCGGCCGCCAACGGTTGCGTCGGGGTGGAAAAGGAATGTTCGCCGATAAAGGCTCCGGCGGCGACGATATTGAATCCTTTTGCGACGGATAGATCGCGCAACTCGACGAGCGCATCTTCGAACTCGCGGTTGCCGTAAAGAGCGACAAGCACGGCAGGTATGTGCCTTGCGGTGATCCCCTGCAGGCGTTGCAGGCAGAGTTCCGGCACACGCCCAGCATACACCGGTATGCCGATGACCGCCACGCCATCGGTCAGGACGGTCTTGAACCGGGTATCTGCCGGTGTCAGGTCGTAGTGGATTACCTTTTTCGCACCGAGGCCTTGAGCAATGGATTCGGATACTTTTCTGGTCGTCCCGGTGGGAGAAAAATAGACAAGGTGAGCGGTTGGCATCATTGGCACCTCCTGTTTCGTTGTCACAATGAGACTTTTTTCCCGGCATTGGCCTGCATAAGCACCAGACTGTTCTTTTTCACCTGAGACAAAGCAGCCATATAGTCGCATTTGATCCGCAACAGGAAAAAGACCCGGCGATCCGCTACCGGCAGCAATGTCTCGAAATTCCCCTGCCCTTTCGAAAGGACCACATCGGCGCAGGCATAGAGGTTCTGAAATTTTTCGGTCGTTTCGGAAAGGACTGTTCCGGGATAGACACTGCCGCTCGAAAGGGTCGTGACAAGCCGGTCAAGTCCTACCGCCTCGGCATCCGCAAGGGTAGCATCGTTGATGATAGGCTTATCGCGCAATGCCGCCACAATTCGAAGCTCGGGATACTCTCGTTGCAGCAGTTTTATAAACAGCTTGTCAAAAACAATCTCTCCACTGTTGTCGCAGAGGTAAAGAAGCGTCGAAGCTGCATTCAGAGATTTTCTGAACGTCTCAAAATCGTAACGCGTGAAGGGAATGTTGCAGAGGGAGCGAAGTTCTTTGTCCAGATTCAGAGTAGCATGATCCTTGGCTCCAAAATCGATAATGTTTCCCGCGGCCGCAATCTGCAGCCCCTTTTCAAGCGGTGAAGCACTGGCATCAATGTCACCCTGAAGCCTTTCCGCATAATCGAGAGCTGAACGATTCGATTTTTCCTTAACCCCTGCATAAATGTCGAAAGACGAAGATTCGCCCTTCTCCGCGATGATCGCATCCGCCACACGGCGCACGATATGCTGAACCAGGAGGGGGGTGGTCCTGGATTCCTCGAGCCCCGCCTCCGCGACCCTGACGACTCTCCTTGTCTGTTTTTCGTTCAGCTCTGCAAAACGAGAAGCCGACAGAGCATGATTCACGACACAAGAAAAACAATCCGGTGCGACACCGGCAAAAGGTTTATCACTCTTTTTTGCAGCACACATGCTTCCTCACATATCCGATGATTTACGACCATGCCCGAAAAAACAGCAAAAAACCGACCCCATATTTCCAGCCCAAACAAACAGACGCCGAACACCCAGAGACTTATCTTGATTTCGGCATTTTACATTAATTTTCCCAAATAAAAAACCCTTGTAAATCGCTCCACTGCAGAAACGTGATATCGACAATAATCAGGGCTTTCGATACATTGGGAATCAACATGCCCGGGAAAAGCACAACGGAGACCGCGTAAATTTAATCTTTGCAACATCCCAACCGCCGCAGCGCATCATTCCGGGCCTGCTTGTTGCGGAGCACAATCACAACAATCATGTCACGCAATATACATATAGTCTTTCATCATAAAAAACGTTACAATCCGATAAAATCATTTTTGCAAATTTTTTCATTATGACCCATGTTGTTATTATCGGTAATGCGCATTTTATATTTTCTTATTTGACGACTGCGATACCCAAACCGATGTGATCGCCATCCTTGACGCAAGAGGGCGTCCATCCGGAAAAAGGATTTTAAGACAGACCTTTTCCATTCTTTTAATTTAGTTTCCCAGGAAAGAAATGGCTCTAAAATGAAAAAAATCCTCATTATCGATAAACAGGATTTTTCTCGGATTCAACTGAAAGATTCATTAAGCTCGGAATACCTGGTCATTGAAGCCGAAACCGAAAAGCAAGCCATCGAACTTGCCAGAATCCATCACCCCGACCTGGTTATTTTAGATATGGAAACCTTGGACGATAACGATCCGAATGTTTTTCCCAGGCTGAAAAACACCGGGGGAACACAACAGGCTCCTTTGATTTTATTGTTCACGAAAGAACAGGAAGAAGCCATCTTGAGAGGTCTGCATTCTGGTGCGGACGATTATATGACCAAACCGCTGAACACGAGCAATCTTGTTTCAAGAATTGAAATCCATCTGCGCACCAAAAATTATTATTCCGATCTTACAAAGAACGATCTTCTCATGTTGCTGGAATTGACCGAAACCATTTCAGTCACCAGAAATCCCAGAAGAATTCTATCCATCATTGTTGAAAGACTGATCGAAGCAATCGACGTATCGAGATGTTCCATTATCGGGATCAATGATTATGGCGATCTGCTGGTATTAGCCAGTAGCGATCTGCCGGAGAATACGGAAATAAAAATCGATTTGAAAAAATACCCGGAAATCGAAGAGGCTTTATCAACCCAACGCCCCGTCGTTTTGCAGGATATCACCAAAAGTCCCCTCATGGATCCGGTAAGAAAAAATATTGAGAACCTTTCTGACAACGCGATATTCGTCGTGCCGATTGTCAAGAAACAAAACGTTATCGGGACCTTTTTTCTGCGAACCGCATGTCCTTTAAAGGGGGGCATCTCAGACAGAATTTTCAAGTTATGTCAGATCATAGCCAGCATATCGGGTAATGCCCTTGAGAATGCAATGCTTTTCGAGTCGATGGAGACAAACAAGAAACTGCTGGAAGATTTATCCGTACGGGACAGTCTGACGAAGCTCTACAACCATCAGCACTACCACTCGCGACTGGAGGAGGAATTCTCGAGAGCCCAACGCTACAACCTGGAATTGTCATGCATTTTTTTCGACATCGATGATTTTAAAAAAATAAATGATCGTTATGGACATATCACCGGGGATATCGTATTGCGCCATATCGCCCGGCTCATCAAACAGGTTACGCGAAAAAGTGATATTCCGGCACGTTATGGTGGTGAAGAGTTTGCCATATGCCTCCCGAACACCGGCAGGACTTCTGTCCATGAACTTGCGGAAAGACTTCTGCTTTTGATCAAACAGCTTTCCATTCAACAACTGAAGGGGGAAAATGTCACGGTCAGTATCGGAACGGCGACTTATAAAAACGACAATGTAACTTCCTACGGAGAACTGCTGCACCTCGCCGACAAGGCCATGTATCAAGCAAAAAAATCCGGTAAAAACCGCATCTGTTGTGCCGGCACGTCTTCGTAACGCATCCTTTCAAAAGTGATTTTGATATCTGCCGGGGACGGGCGGAAGTCCTTCGACATACTTTTTCAAGTCAGGTCAACGGTGGACGCCGGTTCCCATCATTCTCTGCCGACAAATCGATCATGCCAGCTTTACAGTCCCCCTTGCCCTGCTATCGTTTATAAAAAAGACGCGAGTTTTATCTTGGAAATGCGAAGTGGAATATTGCGCCGCCGGGCATCTCTTCGGTAAACGGTCTGCGCTGAGACGATTGCGGAGGATACCGTATCCGTGAAACCTGATCCCATATTCAAAAAATCGAAGCTCACAGAAAAGATTACCGGCTTTGTCGGATACGCCCCTCAACATATTGCGGAGACGGATTGGCAGATGCGCAAGTACCTGGCTGGCGAACTGGAAAAAGTGCGCGACCGCCTGGTCCACATCATGGTCAATCGCTCCGAGCCCGACCCATTGCAGGAAAAATTCGGTTATAGTCTGAAAACCCTGGCCTATCTCAAGGCTGAACTGTCCCCTGACAAAAGAGGGAAAGAACTCGCCGAAGAACTCTCTCCGGAAAGCGAGGATCGGCTGCTGGATGCCGACCTGATTTTACTGGAAAAGGTTGAGGCGCTGCACACCCCGTTGGATATGACCGAAGCGGTCGACTCAACGGACCGAACCGCTGAAGCCCTCGATCTTTTCGATGAGGGCCTGGCGGAGGTTGACGATCTTTTCCAGATGCGCTCCCGGCTATACCAAAAGTTCGCCCGGACCTGAAACACAGCAACGACATCCCAGAGCCCGCATTCAACTTTTCTTACTGGTTTTAGCGAAAAAAACCGAATATTGCTGAACTACTTCGGTACTGTTGCAGTTCGGACAATGGATTTTGGCGTGATCGTGTGCCGCCATCGTCATAACCACTGAAAACACCTTATGGCATTTCCGGCAGAGGTATTCATAAGTCGGCATGGCATGCTCCTGTAGAGAAATTCTGATCCTCTGACCTCATTCTAACGCAGCTAATGCGCCTGACAATTTCAACACACCGCCCGTTGCTTCTCTCGGATAAACGCCGACGGGCCACCGAATTAATTCGGAAAAAACGGACCTGGCAATTTAATTCCAAAAAAGACACGATAATCGGCATATCGAAACGATCCGCAACCTGCGGGAGGTTTTTATCGCATTGCGTCCGGAATTGGAAAGCCGTATCAGCGTGAATTCGCCGAAAACGCCCGGAGAGGGGCACCGCGTCACTTTCGGCATCAAATAACCGGCGACCGGAAATCCTGATATTCCCGAAATCCTATCAGGGGGCCGCAAAGAGCACCGCAGGGGGAGAAGAGGATTCGGAACCTGCCGCATGCCATCCAGCCGGAGATTCAGCCAGAGGTGTCGGCCGGCTCTGGCAATGTTATTTCCAGATGTTTTACCACTTCTGCAAAATAAGCGTTGAGATCGCCGTCCACAAAAAACCGGTGAGGTGCGTCGGGAAGCATCACCGCGCCCCGATTCACGACAACCGTGGTGGCCTCGGTCTGATAGGGAAGAAAAGAGGCGGGCGTAACCTTGAGAGATGAACCCAGCACCAGCAACAGGTCGCATCGGGCGATCATCTGCTCAGCCTCCTCAAAACCATGCACCAGTTCGCCGAAAAAGACGATATCGGGCTTTAGTACGCTGTTGCAGGCAGGGCAACAGGCGACAGGGGGCGCGGGACTGCCGGACATGACATCATCCCACCACGCGTAGGTAAGGTCTTCGTATATTCTATCGCAGGAGGGGCAGCGCGCAGAGCGATAGGAACCATGGAGATCGATGACCTTGCGGTTGCCGGCCAACTGGTGCAGCATATCGATATTCTGCGTGATCAGCCCGGTCAGCTTGCCGACTTTTTCCAGGCCTGCCAGAAATCGGTGGGTGAAGGTCGGACGGATGTTCTTGACCGTGGCCACGAAATCCCGTGCGAACTCATAGAAATAACAGGGCTCGCGATGGAACCAGTCGATATCGAAAACTTTTTCGGGATCGTATCGCCGTGTGACGTAGAGGCCTCGCGGACCGCGAAAATCGGGAATGCCCGCCGCCGTGGAAATTCCCGCGCCGGTAAGGGCGACCACGCGACATGCCTTCTGAATCATGTCCGCGCAACGGGCGGGTTCGAGTATCTTGGAGTCGTATATGGTCATAATAGACGTCAGGGCAAAAAACGGACTCCACGATACGGCACTTCGGAAGTTGCCCCACCCCGTTATAGGGATGGAGTGTTTACCCTCGCTTTGTCCGGAGGAACGGTTTTGTCGAAAACAGTTCGGTACCAGCTCCAATAGTAGGGCCGGTTGCAGGCCAATGCATTTTGAACTTCGGATTTCAAAATTTCAATACGTTTGTTGTTTTCATCCCTTGTTTCATTGGCTTTCATGGAGGCACCTCCCCTATCCGGAATGTCACTGCCGGCAAACGAGGCTCTCAGCCCCGTCACTCGCCTCTGTTTATCCCGTATTCCGCAGCCCCGCGGCGATGCCGTGGATCGTGGCGGCCAACAGATAGTTGAGTTCGTCGCTCTCCTCGCCGGCACGTTTGCGTCGCAACAATTCGATCTGCATCAGGCTCAGCGGATCGACATAGGGGGTGCGCAACCGCAGGGAACGGGCCAGGCTTGGTTCGTGCTCCAACAACCGGGTCTGCCCGGTTACTTCGAGCACCGATGCAAGGGTGCGCCGATGTTCCTCGACGACCAGATTGAAAAAACGCTCCCGAACCGCCGCCTCCGTCACCAGTTCCGCATAGCGCCGGGCTATGGGCAGATCGACTTTGGTCAGGGCCAGTTCCACGTTGCGGATCAAATCGGCAAAAAACGGACAGTCCTCCATCATCCCGGACAACAGGCGTCTGGCCGCCTCACCTTTTTCGGCATATTTCGAGAGGGCGTATCCGACGCCGAACCAGCCTGGCAGCACATGGCGGCTCTGTATCCATCCGAATCCCCAGGGAATGGCCCGCAAATCTTCCAGCCCACCGGCGGCCTTGCGCCGGGACGGCCGCGACCCGATCTTGGCGAGTTCGAATTCGAGCACCGGTGTGGCCTGTTCGAAATAGGTCACGAGATCGGGATTTTCGGCGATATGCCGCCGGTAAAACGCTCTCGCCGTTTCCGACATTTCTTCAAGGGCGGCATTCCAGACGGGCTTGGCCGTAGTATCGCTGTACTCCGGGCACAGCAGGCTCTCCAGGCTGGCCGCAACCATCAATTCGAGATTACGCCGTGCCAGGTCGGCATCGGCGTATTTCCAGTTAATCACCTCGCCCTGCTCGGTGATTTTAAGGGAACCGGAAAAAGCTCCCCCCGGTTGACTGAGAATAGCACGATGGGTGGGACCGCCCCCGCGGCCGACCGTACCGCCCCGGCCATGGAACAGGCGCAGGACCACATTGCACTGACGCGCCACCTCGTGCAGATGGCGCTGCGCCTTGTGGATTTCCCAGGTGCTGGTGAACATGCCGCCGTCCTTGTTGGAGTCGGAATAGCCGAGCATGACCTCCTGTCGACGTCCCCAGCTGTCAAGCAACGTCCGATAGAAGGGGTCGGTCCACAAGCGGCGACAGATTTCCGGCGCATTGCGCAAATCCTCGATGGACTCAAACAGCGGCACCGGCATGAGGCCCGGATCGCCATTGTCTTCATCGGCCGCCACCCCGATTCCGGCCCTGGTCGCCAGCCGCAACCAGCGTTCCACATCTTCGGCACTTTCCGTGCCGCTGATGACGTAACGGCTGATCGCCTCCGGAACAAATTCCTTTTTCAGCGCAGCGACGCATTGCAGCGTATCCATGACCGTTGCAGACGCCCCGTTGTTTTCTGCTCCGACGCTTTCCAGGGCCTTCTCAGCCTCCCTGTGCATGCGGGCATGTTGACGTATGTCGAGAGTATGCAGATGAAAACCGAAGGCCTCCAGTTTGTGCAGCAGCGGATCGACATATTCATGCGCCAGGAGGTTGGCCCGGTGATGTTCCAGACTGCCCCGGACCACTTCCAGATCCGCTTTGAACGCCCCGGGCGACGGATACGCATCGGGATGATCCGGAGCATTGCGGGCACATTCGAGACGATAAGCCACCACGGTCATGAATTGCCGATAGAGTTCGCATTCCGGGCAGGCCGCCATTCTGGGTACCGCCCGGCGCATGGTTTGCCGATAGTGGTGCAAGGCCTGCCGGAAGGCCGTCGAGGTCGGCACCCGACAGCCGGAAGGTGTGAGCAGTTCGGTCAGTATCGAAACATCCTGCAGGTAACTGTCCAGAATAACCGTATGGGCCCGCGACAGGGCAGTACGCGTCGAAGCCGGGGAAACCGAGGGATTGCCGTCACGATCGCCGCCGATCCAGGAACCGAAACGTACCACCGTCGGCAGGTCCCCGGGGACCAACCGCGATCCGAACACCTCCTCGAATGCCGCGGCCAGGTCAGGATAAAAGTCGTTGAGAGCCGGAATCAGAAAAGGCAGGTAATGGTCCAGTCCCATGTCGATTTCGTTTTCGACCGTGGGATGATGTCTCCTTATCTCCTCGGTCTGCCAGAACGCGGTGATTTCACACAGTATCGTGCGTTGATGCAAACCGGCCTCGCTGCTGACCAACAGCGGACGATTGAGCTGCTCCAGAGCCGAGGCGATGCGCTGCCGCTTGGTGCGGGTCACCCGGCGCGCAACCTCGGTGGGATGAGCGGTAAACACCGGAATCACCTCGATATTCCGCAGAGCCTCCAGGAGCTGCGCAGAGGTGATGCCCCGATCCCGCAACCGCAACAGCGTTCCGCGTAAGGACCCTGGTTTGTCCGCCATATCGCTCGCTAGCCGCACTGCCCGCAGGCGCCGTTTGCGATGTTGGGTTTCCGCCAGGTTGACCAGTTCGAAAAAAGTGGAAAAAGCCTTGACGATCTGACCGGCATCGGCCAGGGAAAGATTTCGGATCAGCTCGGCTGCCGTCTGCAACTGGACGTCGTCCTGCCAGAATTGCGCCGCGGACTCGGCAAGATAAAGCCGGCGCCGATGAGCGATGGCGTCATTGCGCAACTCCTCCTCCAGCGCAAAGATGGAACCCCCGGCCTGCTCCCTGATCACCTCTCCGAGAAGTTTACCGAGAGAGCGTACGTCGCGCCGCAGGGGCCTTTCCCAGAGATCGCCGGTAAAGCTGGTCAATTCGGCCAGCCTGGCCAGAGGGTTATCGACATTCCAGTACAATTCCTGCATGGTCGCCTTCCACGGATTGCGGCCGAATCGAGGCCTGATGGTGAGGTTGTTCTCTGAATATTCTAACCGCTCGACAGACGGCTTCAAGTTGATTGCCGCCGTTTACTCATAAAGGATCAGGGCGGGTCGCTGTCGGGTACGCATCCTGGCCGCCATCATGGGCCGCGAACTGTGCTAAGCTTTGCATAGGTTTCAAAACTGCGGGAGGAATGCCATGCTGCGCATCGTTTCGATCCTTCTCGGCTTTGTGGCTTTTTTGACCGCCTGGCTGCTGACCCGGACGCTGTATCTTGCGCCGCCGCCTGCAACCTGGTATGCCCTGCTGCCGATTGTCCTGGTTATCTTGACATGGATGGCCGTGACACGTTATTCGGGCTGGCGCTGGGCATTGGCTGAGTGCACCGCGGCCATCCTTGCCGCATGGCCCTTGACTTTCGCCATCTGGCCTCCCGGGACCGATCCGGCGGATGCCGGCGATGAGTTTCTGGTGCCGGTATCACTGAATATCCCGGAGGCGTTGACCAGAACATCAGGCGATCTTCCACAGACGCTGAAGGCCGTCCCGGGACTGAAAATATCTGTCTTTGCCGACGGTCTTCAAACACCGCGGATGCTGACCTTCAGTCCCGCCGGCGATCTGTATGTTTCCCTGCCGCGCTCCGGGGTGATTGTGGTTCTTCCCGACCGCAATCGTGACGGTGTGGCCGATCGACAGGAAATATTTGCCCGCAACCTCGACCTGCCCCACGGCCTGGCTTTTGATGGAAACGCTCTGATCGTTGCGGAAAACGGCAGTCTGACGCGCCTGTCCGACCGGGATGGCAATCTGCAAGCGGATCATAGCGAGGTGCTGTCCGCAGATCTTCCGGCCGGCGGCGGCCACTGGACCCGCAGTGTGGTCATCGGCTCGACCGGGGACTTTTTGGTGGCGGCCGGTTCCAGTTGCAATGTCTGCCTTGAGAATGATCCGCGACGTGCCGCGATCATACGCATCCCGGCCACGGGCGGTTCGGCGGACATATTTGCCAGCGGCCTGCGCAACAGTGTCGGGCTGGCTTTCCATCCCGAAACCGGCGAGCTGTGGGGCAGCGACAACGGCCGGGATCGACTTGGAGATGACCTGCCCCCCGAAGAAATCAACCGTAT
>JASKKK010000101.1 GCA_030154185.1 Desulfuromonadales bacterium | reverse complement strand
GGCGGAACTGGCCTGCAGCAAAACCCTTGCGGAAGCCATGGCTATCGATGCCGCCAAGGTCGATGCCCTGCTCGACAGTCTGCCGGCGGAACGCAGTTACTGTGCCGACCTTGCGGTGCAATCCCTGCACGCCGCCGTGACCAGTGCCGAGAGCGATGCGCAGACCGTAGAGGCTGCCTATCGTCCCCCGGACGAGGAACACGGTCCGCGTGCTCATGCCGACCATCCGGTTTACCGTGCTCTTATGGATAGCGCCGCGCCCGACGGTGTCTGCGAAGATAATCGTCATCTGTTTGCCTGTTTGCTGACCGTCGCAAGCGAGGAGCCGTACGATACGGCAGCAGCTCTCGGCCTGAAGACCGATGAGCTGAATCAGCTGTTACAGACCTGGTTTCCCCAGGTGCGGACAGATCTCCTTCAACATGCGGATCGTCCAGAACAGGAGCCTCCCGAATACAATGAAGAAGTGTTGCAGATTCTGCTGTCTCATGTTCCAGATGGGGCCGATGGCACCCCGGAACCGTCTTCGCTCCATCTGGCGCATGTGATAGCCGCCCGTACCGCCCATCCCGGCCATCTGTGGGTGGCCATGGGGTTGTTCGAGCGTCCCCAACTGAGTGCTTCCATCCGTCGTTTGCTGCCATCGCTCGCAGAAGCCAACGACAAGAACATGCGCTGGAAACGTTATCTGTTCAAGCAGGTCTGCGATCTCAACGGCGGGGTCATGTGCAAGTCTCCCAATTGCGGGGATTGCAGCGATTATATTTTGTGCTTTCCGGATGAATCGGAGTAGGTCGCAACTCGCCATCGGTTGTTTGTCCCAAGGTTTTGAAATGCTGTTGTTTAACCGCGGAGACCGCAGGGAACGCTGAGACAAGCAGATTTTTTGACAAGGTTTATCAGATCATCTCAGCAAGCTCAGCGGTCTCTGCGATAAATGCATTTGAAATTACCCGGTTTTCAAGTCCCGCAAACCTCGTCCCTCACGCCTGCCCCCCCCTTTGTTTTTTCCCGCCCGACAGGTTATAATCCGCTCCTCTACCCCATACATCCATCCGGAGGGGCTTACGCGTGTCCATTGTCAAGAATCAGCTGAATTATCTACGCTCCCTGCTGGAAATGATCGCCTTCTCTCATTCGGTGTTTGCGTTTCCCTTTGCACTTCTGGGGGCGTTGTTGGCGGTGCAGGCCAGTGGCCGCTGGCCGACGGCGGCTCAGTTGGGCTGGATCTGCCTGGCCATGGTCGGGGCCCGGTCCGGCGCCATGGGACTGAATCGCATTATCGATGCCGGGCTCGATGCCGAGAACCCGCGTACCCGCGGGCGCCATATCCCCAGCGGCAGGGTGTCGCGACGTGCAGCCTGGCTGCTGGTCTGCGTATCCTTTGCCGCCTTCCTCCTGGCTGCGGGGATGCTTAATCCTTTATGTCTGACTCTGGCACCGCTGGCTGTGGGGTTGTTTGTCCTTTACCCGTTTTGCAAGCGTTTTACCGCTTTATCGCATATGGTGCTTGGGGTCTGTCTGGGCGCGGCGCCCGTAGGTGCCTGGATCGCCCTGCGGGGCGATGTGCGCTGGCCGGTGGTGGTGTTGGGCCTGGCGGTTACGCTTTGGGTAGCCGGATTCGATATCCTGTATGCCCTGCAGGACGAATCCCACGACCGCGGGGCCGGTCTGCATTCCTTGCCGGTCCGTTTGGGCGCGCAGGGGGCCTTGGTGCTGGCGCGGGGACTGCACGGGTTGATGGTGTTGCTGCTGCTGGCGGTGGCCTTCGGTGGCGGGTTGGGTGTTGTTTTCCTATGCGGATTGCTGGTGACGGCCGGCCTTCTGGCTTGGGAGCATCGATTGGTGCGGCATGACGATCTGAGTCGCCTCGATCAGGCTTTTTTCACCGTGAACGGGATGATCAGCGTGATGTTGTTCGGTTTTGCCCTGGCGGATGTTTTGATCAGCCTCTAAAAGTCTGCTTGTTTGAAGCTTTGCCGTTATTTCCCCCTGTGACGCCGCCGGAACGGAGCGGCCGGCGGGCGAAACAGGCGGAAAACTGAGCGCAGCGAATCTTTTCCGTCCGCCCGGCGGTTGCGCAGTGGAGGGCATCCGCCGCAGGCGGGCCAGGAGCGGGGTGCCCTTTTTCTGCTTCCTCTTATTGGGCAAGCAAAAAGAGGAAGGCGTCTGGCGGGACGCGACCCGCCGGTGTAAGGTTTGAAGACGTTCCGAGTGGTGAGTTCCGGGTGATGAGAGTCGCAGGCAACAGACATAACTTCAACACCGCCGGACCCGGCCAACGATTCATAGCCATCGTTAATATTTCGGTTCAGCTACATGGGTAACAGTTTGGTATCCGAGGAAAGGGAGTTTTTGATGCAGCATATCCTTGTCGCCATGACCGGCGCGTCCGGCGCAATATACGGCCTGCGCCTGGTCGAAGAGCTGTTGGCATCGAAATGCCGGGTGACCCTGCTGTCGAGTCGTTCCGGTCGGCAGGTGCTGGCGCATGAAACCGGTCTGGACTGGCAGGGGTCCGTCGAACAACGGCTGGATAAAATGCGCAAGCATTTTCAATGCGGCGAGCAACTGACGCATTACGCCGAGGACGATATGTTCGCGCCGCCGGCCAGCGGTTCCGCGGCGCCCACGGCCATGGTCGTCATGCCCTGTTCCATGGGTATGGCGGGACGTCTGGCGAGCGGGACCAGCGATGATCTCATCGAACGGGCGGCCGATGTCACCTTGAAGGAAGGACGCTCGCTGCTGCTGGTGCCTCGGGAAACGCCGTTGTCCATCATCCATCTGGAGAATCTGCTGCGACTGGCGCGGGCCGGAGCGCGTATCGTACCGGCCATGCCGGCGTTTTATCAGCAGCCGCAAAGCATGGCGGACCTGGTCGACTTCGTGGTCGGCAAGGTGCTCGACGGGCTGGGCATGAAACACGAATTGTACCGGCGCTGGGGGGGGTGAGGCATCGTGATGGATCTGTCTGAAATGGTCGCCAAAGTCGAAGACGGGATTCGACTGAACGAGGCCGAGGCTCTCTCTTTGCTGCAATCTTCCGATCTGCTGGCGGTCGGTGAACTGGCGGCCAAGGCCAATCGCCGGCTGCACGGCGACAAGGTTTATTTCAATCTCAACCGGCACATCAATTACACCAATCTGTGCGTCAACAACTGCGCCTTCTGCGCGTTTCGTCGTGAAAAAGGGGAGGCGGGAGGTTATGCCCTGACCCTGGAGGAGGTCGCGGTGCGGGCGGCGGAGGCGGCCGCCGCGGGGGCCACCGAGGTGCATGTGGTCGGAGGGCTGCACCCGGACTTGCCGCTGGATTTTTACGAACGGATGCTGCGCACTATCCGCGATGCGGGGCCGAGGCTGCATATCAAGGCGTTTACCGCCGTTGAACTGCAGCACTTCGCTGCCATCAGCGATCGTCCGCTGGACGAGGTGATCGACCGGCTGCAGACGGCAGGCTTGCAGTCCCTGCCCGGCGGCGGTGCGGAGGTGTTTGCCGAACGGGCCCGAAGGCAGCTCTGTCCCGAAAAAATTTCCGGCGCACGCTGGCTGAAGACCATGCGCACGGTCCACAGGGCCGGCCTGCGCTCCAACGCCACCATGCTGTTCGGCCACCTGGAGACCTTGGAAGAACGCGTCGACCACCTGACCCGTCTGCGTTCCCTGCAGGATGAAACGGGCGGCTTTCAGGCGTTTGTGGCTCTGCCGTTTCAGGATGTGGGCACGCGGCTCAAGGGAGTGCGGGGGCCCGGCGGCGTCGATATCCTTAAAACCCTGGCGGTGGCGCGGTTGTTTCTCGACAATATTCCCCACATCAAGGCCTATTGGGTAATGCTCGGCGTCAAGCTGGCGCAGGTTGCTCTGGCCTTCGGCGTGAACGATCTGGACGGCACCGTGGTGGAGGAACAGATCGGTCACCAGGCCGGTGCCGCATCGCCTCAGGCGTT
Organism: Desulfuromonadales bacterium; assembly: GCA_030154185.1. Classification (GTDB taxonomy): domain Bacteria; phylum Desulfobacterota; class Desulfuromonadia; order Desulfuromonadales; family Syntrophotaleaceae; genus Syntrophotalea. The sequence goes on along the minus strand of JASKKK010000101.1, from coordinate 3,675 downwards.
GAGCCGCCGGGGCCTGGTGCGTCTGATTCATCGTGCCGGGCGAACGCCGGTCGAGCGTGACAGCCTGTATCGGGAACTGAAGCGGGAGCGGGGCGGATGCTGAAAACCATTGCCGATAAACTCGATACCGGGCGGAGCCTCGACTGCAAGGATGCCCTGTTTTTATTGCAGCAGGCCGATCTGCTGACCCTGGGGCGCCTGGCCGACGGCATGCGGCGCCGATTGCATCCTCAGGGACGGGTAACCTTCGTCGTCGACCGCAACGTCAATTACACCAATATCTGCATAACCGGTTGCCGTTTTTGCGCATTTTACCGAAAGCCGGATGATGCCGAGGGTTACCTGCTGTCCCACGCGCAAGTCCTCGAAAAAGTTGCCGAACTGGCCGACTGCGGCGGCACTCAGTTGCTGTTGCAGGGCGGCCTGCACCCAGATTTGCGCATCGAGTGGTTCGAAGAGCTGTTTCGCAGTCTGCGGCGGCGCTTCCCGCAGGTGCAGATCCATTCCCTGTCTCCGGCCGAAATCGTGCATATCGCCGCGCAATCCGATCTGTCGGTGGAGGTGTGCCTGGCGCGGTTGAAGGCGGCCGGGCTGGCCTCCCTGCCGGGGGGCGGTGCCGAGATACTGGTCGACCGCGTGCGCCGGCGCATCTCTCCGGAAAAGATCGGCTGGCGCCGTTGGGTCGAGGTCATGGAAACGGCCCATCGTCTGGGGCTTCCCGGCACGGCGACCATGGTGTTCGGCGCGGGAGAGTCGGATGAAGATATCGTCACCCACCTGCTGCGGCTGCGGGCGCTTCAGGAACGCACCGGCGGGTTCAGCGCTTTCATTCCCTGGTCCTACCAGCCCGGCAATACCGAACTCGGCGGCGAGGAAGCCACCGGCGTCGATTACCTGCGGGTATTGGCCGTTTCCCGCCTGGTGCTGCACAACATTCCCAATATCCAGGCCAGCTGGGTCACCCAGGGTGGCAAGATGGCCCAGGTAGCCCTGTCCTTTGGTGCCAACGATCTGGGCGGCACCATGCTTGAGGAAAATGTCGTAGCCGCCGCCGGCGCCAGCTTTCGCCTCGACCGTGGAGAACTGCTGGCATTGATCCGCGAAGCCGGTTTCGTCCCCGCCCGCCGCACCACCGGTTACGATGTTCTGGAAGAATATGTTTGAGGCCCAAGGCCCAAGAGACAAGAGACAAGTTTCCAATGACAATCTTGCACCCTTTGACAATTTGTTTTAGGGTGTGATCTTCATATACCAATCTTTTCAAGCAGGAGACATCATGCTTCCCTTGCGCAAAAATATTGCCGAGATGGCCGGTTACGTGCCCGGTTTTCAGCCGCGTGACGAGCATCGGTACATCAAACTCAATACCAATGAGAATCCCTATCCTCCCTCGCCGAAGGTTATCGAGGCGATCCTGGCCGAGGTCGGCGATGGGCTGCGCAAGTACCCCGATGCCGCCAGCCGTGCCGGGTGCGAAGAGGCGGGACGGCTCTACGGATTCGATCCCGAGTGGATTATCATGGCCAACGGTTCGGACGAGGTGCTCAACAACCTGATCCGCGCGTTTGTCAGCGAAGGGGAGGAAGTCGCCTACGTCCATCCGTCCTACTCGTATTACAGTACTTTGGCCGAAGTGCAGGGGGCAAAGGTTCGGACCTTTCTGCTCGACGAGGGGTGGTCGCTGAAGGATTTTCCCAAGCGGTACAAGGGCAAGCTGTTTTTTCTGACCAACCCCAATGCGCCCCTGGGATTCTGTTATCCGCAGGAGTTTGTCGAGGAGATGGCCGGACGGGTCGACGGGGTGTTGGTGGTCGACGAAGCTTATGCCGATTTCGCCAGAGAAAATTCGCTTGATCTGGTGCGTCGTCTGCCCAACGTGGTGGTTACGCGGACTTTTTCCAAGAGCTATTCCCTGGCCGGTATGCGGCTGGGACTGGCCATCGCTCATCCGGAAGTGATTGCCGCGCTGAACAAAATCCGCGACCACTACAATCTTGACCGCCTGGCCCAGGCGGCCTGTGTGGCGGCGATGGCGGATCAGGAATACTTTCGCCAATGTGTGAATAAAATCCGCGAAACCCGCGACTGGTTCAGCGCCGAATTGCGGGTTCTGGAATGGGAAGTTATTCCATCCCATGGCAATTTCGTGTTCGCATCTCCACCTGATCGCGATGGCAAGCGGGTGTATGAGGCCTTGTACGAGCGGCGTATTCTGGTGCGTTATTTCAGCGATCCGGCTCTTGACCACGGTATACGGATTTCCATCGGAACGCGCGAGGAAATGGAAAAAACCCTGGCGGCACTGGTGGAGATCGGTTGAGCGCAGAGACTATGCAAGGACTCCCCTGGCCGGCTGAGGACATGAGCCGGCGTCTGCTGGCCTGGTACGGGCGTAGCGGCCGCGATCTGCCTTGGCGTCGTAGCCGGGATCCCTACCGGATCTGGCTTTCGGAAATCATGCTGCAGCAGACCGGCGTGACGGCGGTGATCCCCTACTACGAGCGGTTTTTGGCGGCCTTTCCGACCGTGATGGAACTGGCCGCCGCACCGCTGGATAAGGTTCTGGAACTCTGGGCCGGGCTCGGCTATTATCGCCGCGCCCGGTTTCTGCACCAGGCCGCCTGCAAGGTGGTCAGCGAGCATGGCGGTTGCTTTCCCGAAAAGCTCGAGACCATCATGGCTCTGCCCGGCGTAGGGCGGTCCACTGCCGGCGCCATCGTGTCCATCGCTTTTGACCGCAAGGCTCCGATTCTGGATGGAAACGTGCGCCGTGTGCTGTGCCGGTTGCTGGCCATTTTCGGAGATCCGCGGTCCGGGAAAGTGGAAAAGCATCTCTGGAGCATTGCCGAAATGCTCACCCCGGAGGATCGGCCCCACGATTATGCCCAGGCGATCATGGACCTCGGGGCCACGGTCTGTTCTCCGCGAAATCCAGATTGCGAGTCCTGTCCCTTGTCCGGACTGTGCCAGGCATTCTGGCAGGGGGTTCAGGAGCAGCTGCCGCAGCGCGGCAAACGCAAGGCGGTGCCGCTGGTGCAGCAGGTGGCTCTGCTTATTCACCATGACGGGCGGTACCTGGTGCGCCGGCGCCCTTTGGACGGCATGCTGGGCGGCCTTTGGGAATTCCCCTCTACCACCGTGCCCGAAGAAAAAACTTCTGAAGCGGCGGTTCGAGCGCTGACGGCCGGTGAAGGCCTGTCGGCCGTTCCGCAGCCGCTGGGAACGGTGCGCCATGCCTACAGCCATTTCCGCGTGGAAGTACACCTGTTTACCTGCCCGGGGGACAGCTGCGGCATGATCGCCGAGGAAGACCATCGTTGGCTGGCCCCGGCTCAGCTGGCCGACTGGCCGTTGCACGGCTCCCACAAAAAGGCTCTCGGTCTGCTGTGAGTTGGATGTCGGAATAAATATTATATGGGGCCATATGTCTCATGAAACCTGCAAGACTCTATGGCCCCATGGGACGCGGACGACCCCGTTGCTGCATATAAACCGAGGAGAAACCATGTCTTTACCCCCCATATTGATTGACGACGCTTCCGTGATCCGATTGGCCCGGGAACTAGGCGACGAAGACGTCATCGCCGTCGATCTGGAAGCCGATTCCCTGCATTCCTACCGGGAAAAGGTTTGTTTGATTCAGATTTCCACCGCCAAGCGCACGGTGCTGGTCGA
>JASKKK010000100.1 GCA_030154185.1 Desulfuromonadales bacterium | reverse complement strand
CCAAGGTCAAGGAAATCAAGCGCTTGCGCGGAGGCGTAGCTGTCTACGCCGCACAAGCAAGTGAGCAGATTGACGCATAGATTGGGGAAAAGGGCCGTTTCCGGATGAAAACTAGCTTGAAGATGAAGACGTTTGCGATTTTAATCCGAAACGGCCATTTCCACAACAGGTGTATCCATTGAAAATATTCAAAAAACTTCGCTACTGTCTTTTGGCCGTTCTTATTCTGGCGGCTGTTACCGGTTCCTGGGCCGGCTTATCCTCAAAGAACGATACGGAAGACCTTTCGCAACTGCGAATCCGACTGCTGACGCATCTGGTCCGGCAGCAGATGACCGTAAATCATTTCAGTCATAAACCCCTGGACGACACCTTGTCTGCCGCAGCTTTTGATCTTTATGTGCAGCAGCTCGATTTTCAAAAGCGGTTTCTTACTCGGTCGGACATCCAACAGTTGAACCGATACCGGAATCAGATCGATGACGCCATCATTCAGGGCGAACTCGAACTTCCCAAGGTTGCGGCACGCCTGTTGCGACTACGGATCGAATCCGTATCCGACATGGTGAGGGAAATTCTTGACCGGGGTTTCGCGTTCGATGAACAGCAGGTTATAGAAACCGATCCGGAAAAACTCGACTATGTCGAGGATGCTGATGGTCTGAGGGATCGATGGCAACGCATTCTCAAATATCAGGTGTTGATGCATTATGTGCAGTTGCTTGACGAACAGGGTGGCCTAGATTCCAATTCTGCACGACAAAGGGCCGATGCCACTGCTGTGGATCAAGCGTTGCTTAGGGATTCCATCGACAAAGTCCGACGCAGTACGGAACACTTGCTCAGACGCCTGAAAGAGCAGACCGAAGAAGACCACCTCGAGCGGTTCCTCAACGCTTTCGTCAGGGCTTACGACCCGCATTCAGCCTATCTGGCTCCGGATGCCCTTGAAGATTTTGAAATATACATGAAGGGATCTCTTGAAGGGATCGGCGCCACTTTGCGGGAAGACGACGGCTTCATACGGGTTGTGGAGGTGATTCCGGGAAGCCCGGCAGCAAAACAGGGACAGCTGGCTGCGGAAGACATCATTCTCAAGGTAGGGGAGGGCACGCAGGAACCCGTCGATGTTACCGAGACGCGCTTGCGCGATGCGGTGCGTTTGATAAGAGGGAAAAAGGGGACGGAAGTGCGGCTGACCGTTCGGAAACCTACCGGAAACGAAATGATCATATCCATTACGCGGGATGTTGTTGAAATCGAGGAAGGATTTGCCAGCAGTGTAACGGTTCCGATTCCCGGTGAGCAGGATAAGGCGTTCGGATATTTGCGGATACCTTCATTTTACCGTGATTTCGAAGGCAGTCGTGAAGGTCGTCAGGCCAGAAACGTTACAGACGATGTGCGTCGGGAGCTGGCTTCACTAAATAAACAGAACATTGCCGGCCTGGTGTTGGATTTGCGGGACAATGGGGGCGGGTCCTTGTCAGATGCCATTGGGGTTGCCGGACTTTTTATTGCCACCGGCCCCATCGTCCAGGTCAAGAACAGTGATGGGAATATCAGCGTGTTCGAGGACGAAGATCCGGCCATCACCTACGACGGTCCCCTTGTGGTTTTGGTCAATCGTTTCAGCGCATCCGCTTCGGAAATACTTGCCGGTGCCATCCAGGATTACGGGCGCGGCGTCATTCTCGGGGGGGAAGGGACTCATGGTAAGGGAACGGTACAGGCCATTTTCGATATGGATCAGCCCCTGACATACAGTCCCCTGGCAAAGTTCAAGCCTCTCGGCGCATTGAAGGTAACGGTACAGAAATTTTATCGCATCAATGGCGGATCAACGCAGGTGAAGGGCGTGGAGCCCGATATCCAGTTGCCGGATCGTTTATCCTTTCTGGAATCCGGGGAAAAATTTACGGAATACGCCTTGCCCTGGGATACTGTTACGAACGTTCCGTATCATCGTTGGGAAGAGAACCTGAATATCGAACAACTCCGTCATTTAAGCCGGCAAAGGGTCGCAAAAGGGCACCGTTTTGATAATCTTATTGCCGAAATACAACATAATGTCAAAAGAAGTCGAAAGACGTTACGTTCACTCAAATTGACTGATGCTCTCAAACAGCGTGAAGCTCTGCATGCATCCGGCATTGAAGGAACGAAGGATGAAGTGCTGTCCCAAAATAAAGATCATGGGAGCCTTCGCGACCGTATCTCCGACGATGTCTATGTTGAGGAAGCTTTTGCGGTACTGGGCGACATGCGTCGACAATACGAGGATTCAGAACCTCGTGTCGCTGGACAGGTCTCCCCGGCCAGGTAAATTCCCCGATTCGAGACTTGTTCAATGGTTGTGTTAATCTTATAAATATGGCCTGATTGTTGCTCTTTAACTTTCCGGTCCGATGAAGGTCATTTCTTTTTCGGACGGTGCAGAACCTTTTTGGCCTGGGGGATCTCCAGGTAAATTTCGGCGGGGGAATAGAATTTTATATTACCGAGGATATCGCCATGAGAGCCGATATCCGTCCAACTCTCGATATCAACGTGGGTGATGACGGCCACCCCCCTGACACTTATTGGAATCTGGTCTGCTCCACCGGGGGTGTTTTTCAACTCGGGACACCCGAGGAAACCAGAGCTTTTCTCGATACGGATGAAGACGGAGTGCTGGACGCCGTGGATGAATGCCTTGAGACTCCGCCGGATGTACCGGCAAACGCTATCGGGAGTCCCTTTGGAAAATAACGACAAAACCGGCTCTCTTGAGGGAAAGGGGGCGCTGGCCTTTTGTGCCAGGAGGTTAGTGGAAATGCCAGTAATATCTGGTTAACTTCATCATAAGTGAAAACTTGAAGGAGACATGCATGAGAAAAATAGGTCTTTTCCTTGTGTTGGCTGTTCTGGTTCTGGCACTTTCCGGTTGCTGTTCCTGCAACAGGGCCGATTGGCCCAAGGCACCTGTTTTGGGACATATGTCCATTCCCCAGAAGAAAATCTATCTGGAAAATGTTCAGGAGAACCTCAGGGTGTTTCGCCTGACCGCCGGCGAGTTGGCCGTACACCAGCGCATGACGCCGGAAGAAGCTCAAAAACCATGTGCCGGGCAGGGTTTCCGGTGCGAAGTCCTGAAGTATATTGAGCTCTATGCCATGCCCATCATCAATGATACGGAAGCTCTGGAAAATGTCGAAACGCGCCTTGAGGTTGCCAAAGTCAATCTCTTGAGCGCTTACGTTTTCGAAGAAACCGGGCAGGACAATCGTGCCAGAAAGCTTCTTAAACTGTTTAAAAAGCACTATAAAAATGACGCTTCCATTCAAAATGCGGTCGTCGATCCGGCGGAAATGGGCTTCAGCCGTCTCGCAGAAGGTGCAGCCACGTTGGAAGCTAAACTGTTCACTCCCTGACCGAATGCGGTCCGGACCCAAACGTAATTCATTCAGAGGTGGTGTATATGCCCGAGCAAGAGAGTGTTTTTAACGTACTATCAAACGGCATCATTGATGTTCTGACCTACATTATCAACAGTTACTCAGGGCTGTTGCAGCTTATCGTCTATTTGATTATGGCCTGTATTTTCGGTTTCGCCCTCATAAAGTCCTTTCAATCTTTGAGGGCCCTGGCTTTTTACGATTTCACCCAACTGAAAAATCGGCGGTCGCTGTATAATCTGTCAGCCGACATCAAAGTGCCTCTTGCGCTGATATCCGCCTCTTTTTTCGCCCGTACCAAGTTACATTACGAACAGGAGCAGCAACGTGGGACGGCAGACAAGGTTATCCCCCCCGATGCCTTTATTCGGGATGCGGCCTTTCAGTTCAGCGAAAGATATTTCGAAGAAAAGTTCCTTGACCCCGTAGGCATGATGGCCAATCTAATGCCGCCCATGGGGTTTATCGGAACGATTATCGGCATGGTGGTGCACTTTCTCGCCAATTCGGGAACCCTCAACAGCGAAATCACCGTGGCCGGTATCGCTACCGCTCTTTATACGACCTTTATCGCACTCATCTGTTTTACCTTTCTTGAGTTCTTGCGCAAAGTATTTTACGCACTTGCCCACAAACGAATCGATGAAGGGTTGGCTGCCATGGCGCAACCGGCTCATGACGGCGCGGACGAATAGGGTAGGTGAGCACTATGAAGATGAAGAATGGTCAAACCTGGCTTTTCTCTTTTACCGATCTGGCGTTTTTGCTCCTCATAAGCCTGAGCCTGATTCCCAGTGCGCCGGATAACATAACCATCAAATTGGCGGAAATGGATGTTCCGGTGGTCCCGGAACACGGCCGGATGGACCCGCTTGCCAAGGTCAGGGAGACTTGGGAACTGCAAGTTTATGCGCTATCCGAAAAGCATCCCACGCCTTATCGTCTGATAAGGGTAGGTGTCGGTAAAAACGTGGGCCAAGACGATGAGCGAATCCTTACCAAAGAGGAGCTTCTGCCCGCCCTTGTCGATCTTAAAAAGCGAAACATCCGCCCGATGCTTTTGCCGGAGAAAAAATCTCTAAGCCAGGATTTTTTATATGCTGCCGGCGTCCTTGCGAAAGTCTGGACGGATGGCACCCGCGCCGTCGTGCAAACCGAAACTGAGGGTGGGGAGCCTGTACCATGATTTTTCTGAAGGAAAGCTTATATGGTTGGGGGGTATGCAACATCCCTCAACCACGCGTCACGCGAGATGTGTTCGCCGACCGAAGAATGCGTCATGTGCCCGTTGAGGAAGAGCGGCGCCTTCGTCGGGCCGGCATCGGACTCCTTGCTCTGTGCAGACTTCTTCTAAGGCGTGACCTCCGTGTTTTGCAGACCTTGTCGGTCGTGGCTCTTTCCCTGAGCATGATTATACTGTTCGGGCTTGCCGGTCTGTTTCTGCCCCTGCCGGAGGAGGAGGAAAATCCACCTTTGGAAATTCTTGCCATGGTGATGGACGAACCCATTATCGAGCCGCCGCCGGTTGTTAGAGATGCGGAGCCCCAAACCGTCCAGCACCCCGAACCGAATAAAGCCGTTGTGCAAGAGCGAGCGAATCCGGCTCCAAAACCAGTTGAACCACCTCCGGCGGTGAAGCCTCTCCCGGTCGAAAAAGTCGAACCGACCTTACCGCCACGGGTTGTATCCCTGCCTGCGAAACCTGAGGATGCTATTTCCTTGCCGGGACCGCAAACTACGGTCCGTCAGTATCGCGAGTCGATTCCGGCACCCGGACCCATGCCTGCCGGTAAGCCTGACGCAGGTTTTGATGCCTCGGCGACAAAAGAGCCGGTGATCGCCTCGGCTAGAGTCGGCAATCGTTATCAAAATACTCCCGAAACCTCTGTTCAATCTCTCCCGAAACGCAGGCAGACCCGATTCTCCACCGGAACAGCAACCGAGGTCGACTTGCCCTCAAGCGGCGGCCTCGGGAAAAATTTTACCATGGCGCATGCTGCACAAAGTCTCAGGGGTACGGGTAATGCCAGGCTTTTTGTCCCTGGCAACAATAACTCGGACGTCGAGATTCGTGGTGCGGTCGGCATCCCGGGAGGTGTCGAGGACGTTGCTGGAGATGCCGCAATCACCGTTGCTCCGTCCCAACATGATAAACGCGGTGTCGGGGAGAGAGTCGGCATGGTCGGCGGAACCGAAGACGTCGATATTCCGGTTCTGGTTGGGACCGGCAGTGCATCCGGTTCTCTGGGCGGTCGCGATCCGATAAGCGCAAATCCTGCCGGAGATGGCTCGGTATCCGGAAAAGTCGTTTTCAATGGTGTGGAAGACGGGCATTACGATCCTGCGAAAATGATCAGCCTGAATCAGCTCAAAGCCTGCATCGACCCCAATGCCGAAAATCCGTTGAAGGAATCCCTGGCCGCAGGATTGGACGCTGATGAAAAATGCTCGGTTCGTAATATGGTTTTCTTTTTCATACATCCCGAAAATGCTTACACCCTGCAAGTCGATATCTACAATCCGGAAAATTTTATCGACCGGTGCGATGCTCTTCGTACGGCTTTACAATGCATTAATCCCTAGAAGTGAGGCTAGTTCAATGAAATCAATCAAATTGGCAATCATTCTTGGAGTGCTGTTGGTTCTGCCTGCTTTTGCCGGCGCGGCCCAGTGGGACGGCCTGCTGGATGTCGCTTATCGATTCAGTTGGTATCCCAAAAAAGACGTGCAAAGCCTGTTGCAGGAGAAAGGCGAAGAGTATGGGATCAGCCTCGAGGACTACCGTGCCGGTCTCATGGATACTCTCACCTCCGGGATGGCTCCCGATGGACGGTTGCAGCGGGCCGACCTGCTTGCGGGCAAGCCTTTGGCAAATTATTACCGTCTTGCTCTGGCTGAATTCTGCTTGTATCTGAGCAACGATGATACCGTTCACCTGGATAACGCGGAAACGGTTCTCTCGGTATTCAGCGACAAGGAGCCGCGGGGGGATGTGGATTTCTGGAGGCACCTTTTTACGGCGTATAGGAACATGGCCGAAAGAAACAGCCCCCGCTTCATAGACTCCGTTTTCGCACTGTGGGAGAATGTCGTGCTGAAACAGGAAGTCGATGACATCCTGATGAATGGTGAGCGCGCCAAGGTCGGGTTCGTCAAAGAGCTGCCCCATCTGTATGAAAATATGGCCCACCTGGTTATTCGCAGAGCCATTATTGAACAAGAGATGGCGAATCTTGCTCCACTGGGTACGATCATCTTGTCGATCGAGGATAAGCTTACCCTCGAAAACGGCTATAAAAACCTGGTAAAAGCTATCTCCGAGCGGATGGAAGGAGTGTCCTCCGATAATTACAACCTTAATTTCGCCGTCGCTTTTCTCGAGGCAACTGCGAATCGCAACGATTTCGAGGCGGCAACCGAGTCGGATCAGCTGGTTGCCAAATTCAATGCAGCCCGCAAGTTCTATCAATTGGCCTATTATTGGGCCGATACCAATAAAGGCAGGGCGACGATTATGGGACAGTACATGGGGTTTTTGACCTATGTAACCCGACGTATGGTTGATCCTGATGACGCCGTCGCCACCACCCGGTTCTTCGAAAAACTGCCCGGCATGGCCGTTGCCTACCTCGACAAGGGAATTGAACTGTATGATGTGATCGCTCGGCAATCCGATGATTTTGCGACTGACGGTTATCGCAAACGTGGCAATTACCTTATTTCCATGCACCGTCTGTGGGATGCGACCGGGAAACTATCCATCATGCTCGCCGATTACTACAAATCCCGTCGCAAACCTCATGAAATAGAAACACTGTTCCCCGTAGAGAGTCCGCTGTTGAAATACTGTGCTCTTTTTCAACGTTATGCGCGGGTCGATCAGGATATCGTGCCGGACAATGCATATTTTCTGGCGGCGTATGCGGCACGAGAACTGGCCGACCTTTATCAACAACTATCCGAGTACAGCACCGGCGTCGAGGCAAGCTCACTCTTTTTCGTCTATCAGCTTCAGGCGGTGGAGTTATTTCCTTCCGATGTAACGTCTATTCTGCAATTGGCTTATCAGTCCAATCTCGATGGTCGTGTTGAGGAATATTTTCAACTCAACTTTCGCACCTGCCCATTCGGTGCAACATATTGAAATCACGTTGACCTTTTAAAATATACAGGCCGGAAGTAGCATCGGTCGTCGAAATATC
>JASKKK010000033.1 GCA_030154185.1 Desulfuromonadales bacterium | reverse complement strand
GCCGTGGGTCGTTTCGGCGGCGAAGAATTTCTGGTGATTTTGGCCGATGCGCATCCCAGGCAGGTTCAGCACATCGCCGAGCGGTTGTGCGAGGCAGTTAAGGAAAAACCCTTTCCTGTTGGTGTATCGGAAATTCAGGGCTCTATCAGCATCGGCGGTTCGATAGCTCACCCTTTGGATAAGTCCCTCGAAGAGGTGCTGCACAGAGCTGATAAGGCATTGTATTGCGCCAAGGATTACGGTAAGAACTGCACCTCCTGGATTTGGAGGCCGCATATGGAATTGTCCTGCCCGGAAACGGCATAACGAGATTTATTATTATTATCCATTGCGTAAGATGGTGCCCGATGACGATTGAACTCGAAAAGCGCTGCCCATTGTGCCGCAGTGAAAAAATACAGTTTTTCTTCGAGGATAAGAAGCGAACCTATCTGCAATGCTCCCATTGCAGACTCGTTTTCGTGCCGCGCCGACATTGGCTGAGTGCGGCGGAAGAAAAAGCGACCTACGACCTTCACCAGAACGACCCGGAAGACCTGGGCTACCGGCGGTTTCTGTCGCGCCTGAGCCAACCGCTGCTCAAAAAGCTCGGATCGGCGCAAACGGGGCTGGATTTCGGTTGCGGTCCTGGGCCCGCTTTGTCCCTTCTGCTGGAGGAGTGCGGGCATCGGGTCGATCTCTATGATCCCTTCTATTACGATCATCCCGAAGTGCTCCACAAAAAATACGATTTCATATGTGCCACCGAGGTGGTCGAACATCTGGGCGATCCCGACAGGGTCTTCGGTGTTTTGTTCGAAATGCTGAAATATGGCGGATGGCTGGCCATCATGACCAAACTGGTCATTGACCTGCAGGCCTTTCGTCAGTGGCACTATATCCGGGATCTGACGCATATCTGCTTTTACAGCCGGCATACCTTCGAGTATCTCGCGCGCCGTTTCTCCGCTACTCTCGAGTATCCTGCCAACGATGTGATTCTGCTGCACAAAAAGTAGGTGGGATCTCTTCCATGTCCCGCATTCGATCCCTCTGCAGAAATCCGCGAAGACGGATCGTATCCTTTCTTGTCTCGATGTTTTTTACATGAATGCATGCCTGGGCTATACTTGACCGTGCTTTTGTGTCTGAGGAGGAAGAAAGTTTCCGGTTCTCAGGGGAAGGCGATGAACCCGAACATGCCGAGCGGCATCGACTGGAGGGGAAATGAGTTTGTGGGAGGACGAGCGTCGTGTGGTGCCGCTGTCGCGGGCGCGTTGGCGTGCGGTATTGCATGAGGTGATATTCGAAGCCGACACGCCGGCGGGAAAAGCTTTCGATGTCCTGCTTATTGTCAGCATCCTGGCGAGTGTCGCGGCGGTAATGCTCGACAGCATGGGGGCGGTGCGGTTGCAGTATGGCCGGCAACTCTATCTGATCGAATGGTTTTTTACACTGCTGTTTACCGTCGAATATTTCCTGCGGCTGTCGTGTGTCGGCCGGCCGCTGAAATATGCCATCAGTTTTTATGGCATTGTCGACCTGTTGGCTATTATCCCGACTTATTTGAGCTTGGTTTTGCCGGGAACCCAGTACCTTCTGGTCATTCGGATTCTGCGCATTCTGCGAATCTTTCGTATTCTGAAGTTGGTGCCCTATCTTGGAGAAGCGAGGCTTCTCATGCGGGCGTTGCGGGCAAGTGGTCGCAAAATCGCTGTTTTTCTCTATACGGTACTTACCCTGGTGGTCATATTCGGTTCGCTGATGTATGTCATCGAGAGCGGAACCCAGGGGTTTACCAGTATACCGCGCAGTATCTACTGGACCATCGTTACCCTGACTACGGTCGGATATGGGGACATTTCTCCCCAAACGCCTGTGGGGCAGGCCTTGGCGTCGATCATTATGATTCTCGGATACGGCATCATTGCCGTGCCGACAGGCATTGTTACGGTTGAGATGACCCAGACGTTCGGGCGAAGGGTTTCGACGCAGGCCTGCCCGGAGTGCAGTGCCGAGGGGCACGACGCCGATGCCCGTCACTGCAAGTATTGCGGGGCCGGGCTGTAGAAAATCTGCTGTTTCGATGGTTCAGTTTTCAATGTTTGGAAGGACGATCGTGGTGGGCGTGTAAAAGGGAATCACTATGTTGAGGGAAATTTATGGCACTTTTGAGCGATTGCCATTTGGATCCTGCAGGCATAAAAACGTAAGCGGCGTTGCGAAGGCGACGCCCTAAGAAAGAGCCTGCTTCGTTTCTCGATGTCGTAGAGTTGCTCCTGCCTTGCCAAAGGATCGAAAATGACCATCATCTCCGACCCCTATTTTTACATGCTTGCCATCCCGGCCGTACTTTTATACGGCATGGCCAAGGGAGGGCTCGGCCCTGCGCTGGGTATCGTCGCGGTCCCGGCCATGGCACTTGTCATCAATCCGGTGGAAGCTGCGGCCATCATGCTGCCCATCCTTTGCGTCATGGATATCTTCGCAGTCTGGAATTTTCGAAAAAAATTCGACTCCCATCATCTTAAAATCCTTCTGCCCGCGGGGGTTGCCGGTATCGCCATCGCTTCGCTGCTCATGGGACACCTTTCGCCCGATGCCATCCGGTTGATGATCGGTATCATCGCCGTGGTTTTCTGTCTGAATTTTTGGTTCAGGAACCCATCGAACAGCAAAAGGCAAGGGGGCAGGTTCAGCGGCTGGCTGTGGGGAGCGGCGGCGGGGTTTACCAGCACCCAGATTCATGCCGGAGGGCCTCCGGTGACTATTTACCTGCTTCCCCAGAAACTTGACAAAGTTGTCCTCATGGGGACGATGGCCGTATTTTTCGCGGTCGTCAACTATATCAAGCTGATTCCCTATACGCTGTTGGGGGCATTCGATGCGACCAATATTCTGACATCGGTGGTTCTCATGCCGTTGGCGCCCATCGGCGTTAAACTCGGCTACGTGATTCTGCACAAAGTCCCTCAACGAGGCATCTACCGGTTCCTCTATATCGCCTTGTTCGTATCGGGAGCCAAACTTCTTTATGACGGCATGTTTTGAACTATCCTGCTTCAAGGACTCGGGGAAGGATTGGTAAATAGCTTACGCGAGTTCTATGCCGGATCGGCTTTGAAACATTCTTTTCCCCCTTTCAACATACTCCCATCGCCGTTTCATTTTTTCCGCTGCGATCGTTTCCGATCGTAAAAGGTTGCTCTGATTGTTAAAATCGGGCGATTTTATTGTTGCTTTAATGTTTCCGGCGTAATGTTTACGGTACATATTCCCAAATCGTGTTTGATTGTGATACATTGTGAAGTCTTTCGACCGACACGGTTTTTTTCTGTACGTCAGACGCAACAGAAAGCAAAGGTGCCATATGATAAACCGAACCCTTTGGAAGAAGCTGTGGGACTACGATCCGAACAGCCTGGTTGTCATGGATCATTCATCCATGATCATTCAAATCGTAAATCCGTCTTTCTGCGATATCGTCAGGGCCGAAACATCGGATGTCATCGGCACGCATGCTTCAACCTTTTTTGATGATCTGACCGATTTTCAGGATGCCTGGGAAAAAAACACCGTCATTCGCAAAGAAAAAAAGTTTCAACGCTATGGGACATACATGCGGCTGGTCATCTTTCCCATGAAGGATGAAGGGGTTGTGGCCTGCATCCTGGTCGATCTGACCAGCGAGCACCAGCAGCGTGAGGAAATGCGTCGCATGAAGGAGGCGCTTCTTTTGAATGTCAATAAGGTCATTGACAAACAAATGCATATCGCGCAACAGATCGCCGGCCTGCTCGGCGAAACCACCGCAGAAGCCAAGGTCAGCTTGATCAAGATCCGAAATGCGCTTAACGAGGAGATCAAGTAGTGAAATGCCTTCTGGATGTGTACCACCAGAGTCTGAACATGGTGGGGGAAGAGCTCTGCGGCGATCAGATTCGTACCCTTAATTCGGGCAATAAGACCCGGATTGTCCTTTGCGATGGCCTCGGTCATGGCGTCAAAGCAAATATTCTGGCCTCACTTTCCTCGGAAATCATCATCAATATGCTGCGCGAAGACATTCCCCTGCCGGAAGTGCTCGAAACCGTTATCGGCACCCTGCCTGTGGACAAGAAGCTCAATCTCGCTTATGCCACCAGCACGATGATCGAGGTCGATCGTTCCGAGTTGACCTACAAGATATATAATTTCGACAATCCGCCGGTGCTTTTTTTCCGCAAACGCAAAGTGGAACCTCTGCCGTTTCACAAGATTTCCCTGATGGACAGGGATATCCAGTTTTCCGAAGGCGAGTTGCAGCGCGGCGATCTCCTGATCGCCATGACCGACGGTCTGCTCCATGCCGGAATCAGCGGAGTGCTCAATAATTATTGGGATATTGAACACCTTTCGGCTTACATCGAGGAATTATTTCAGAGTCTTCCCTCCAACCTTCGGTTGATCGTTGAGAAAACCGTTGCTCACACCAATCAGCTCTACGACAGAAAACCCTCGGATGACGCCTCCATGGTCGGTTTGCTTGTCCGGGCCAAACAAGGCGTCATGCTCTTTACCGGTCCCCCCGTCGATTCGGCAGAGGATCGCGCTTTGTCCCGGCGTATTCTGAAATTTGAGGGCACGCGTATTGTCTGTGGCGGAACCACCGGAAATATCGTCGCCAGGGAAAGCGGGCACAAGGTCGAAATCGAGCCGAATACGGCGCGTCTGGATGTCCCCCCCATGAGTTCTCTGCCAGGGATCGATATCCTGGCGGAAGGAATCCTGACCCTTTCTTCCGTACTGGAATGGATAGAAGCCACCCAGGGTAACCCGAACCTGTTACCCATGAAGGACAAAAACGGCGCGGTGCTGGTTGCCGAAGCCTTGCTGAATGCCGATGAGATCACCCTGCTTGTCGGCCTGCAAATGAATCCCGCCTACCAGAATCCGGCCCTGCCAGTCAGCATGTCGATTCGCAAGAATCTGGTCGAAAAAATCGCCGACCGACTGACGGAGCAGGGGAAGGCGGTAACGGTCGAATTTCACTGACGGGTCGACTATTTCATCGTGTTCGGGAACCCCTTCCTCCTCTGCCGCCTCATTGAAAGACCGGTCGCGGCTCTTGCTGTATCAATAGCCACATCGCCTTCAGTGTCTCTCGGTATCTTTGACGGAATGCTCGTCGAACAATTCTTTCAAAGTCGTGATGTCGAGGGAACGCAAATGCAGATCGCGTTGAGGAAAGGGAATTTCAATGCCGGCTTCACGGAATTTGTTATCGATGGATGACAGAAGATCGCTTTTTACCTGAAAGCGGTAATCCGTTTTTGCCACCCATGCGCGCAATTCGAAGTTCAGGGAGCTTTCGCCGAAGGCCACAAAGAGTGGCGAGGGGGGCGGGTCTTTTAATACTCTGGGATGTTCGGCGGCACAAGCCGTCAACAGTTCCAGGACCTTTTGAACATTGCTTCCGTAGGCGGCGCCGACCTGGACGACCACCCGGCTCTGTTCGCTGGAGAGGGTCAAGTTGGTGACTTTCTGGGAGATCAGGTCGGAGTTGGGAACGATGATTTCGGACTGATCGAAGGTTTCTACCGTGGTGGCCCGCAGACCGATTTTCCTGACCGTACACCATTCCGACTCGATCATGATCATGTCTCCGACCTTGACCGGGCGTTCGAACAGCAGCAACAGTCCGCTGACGAAATTGTTGACGATATGCTGCAAGCCGAAGCCGATCCCGATGCCCAGAGCGCCTGCCAGGACCACGAAGTTTTTCAATTCGAAACCGAGCAGACTCAGGGACAGCAAAAAGCCCAGGGTGATGACAACGTAGTGCAGTAGTTTCAGGATCGAATCGTGGACGCCGCGATCCAGGGGGCGTCGGGGGAAAAATTCCGTTTCCAGCAAGGCTCCAAGAATCCAGGATCCTTGAACGGCTGCATAAAAGGTCACTATCGCCATAAGCACAAGCTTTATGGCGATGGTTTTTTGTCCCAAGGCGAATTCCAGTTGCAGAATAGTTCGCCAGGCTTGTCCGGCACTGGGGAATATCCTCCAGATTTCCAGCAGATAAAGGGCGGCACAACCGACGATGAAGGTAACCAGCAATCTTCTCAGGCGGTTTTCAAGTTCCCTGCCGAAGCGGAATACAAACCGGCGGCGGCGAAGCATGGGGAGGTTGAGCAGATATTGGAGGCCGCCGCTACCCAGATGCAGAGTCATCCATGTGAGCAGCCCTAAAAATACCGTGTTCATGGACGATTCAACGAGACGCGAAGATAAGGTGCTGTATCCCAGCCACTGGGCAACGAAGGAACAGAAAAGGATTACCGCACCCAGGCGCAGCGCAGGAATGAAAAAATCCTTTCGGCGCCCGGGCACCTTGCGATGGAGTGCGGCGAGCACCAGCAGAAAGGGAATGCCAAGCAGTGACAGCGCAGCCAGATAGAGCCGGTACAAAGGTAGAGGCAGGGCGATGATCTGCAGGGCCAGGGTTACGACGAATATGCAGGCCAGGACATAGATCATCAGTTTTTTGCGGGGATCATCCAGCAGGCCGGTAATCAGCACGGCGGAGGAAAAAGCGGCAAGCAGGGCCAGAAGCCAGCGCCACAGTGCCGGGGGCGCGGAATAAAAGGGGCTGCAGACGATAGTCGAAACAAAGAGCGCAGTGGCCATGGGGTGCCTGATGATGAACTGCCATTCTTCGGATGCTTCGGCCCGGCGGGTTTTGTGGAATACGAAGCCGGCCAGCAGGATGGCCATAAACAGCTGAACTCCCACCAGCCAACCCTGCGACCGGAAAAAACCGCTGTCAAGTCCGGCAATACTCTCCACGCCTTTTTTGACCTCATCCATCAAGGTGGGGTTGAACTGGCGATAAAAACGCGGGCTGGTGAAGGATCGGGCGGTTTTCTGAAAGGTTTCCCCCCGCATGGTCTGCAGCGTATTGTCGACAAGCGCCAGCAGATTCAGCGTCTGTTCCTGCAGTTGTGTCACTTCGCCTTGCAGGGTAATGAGCGGTTCTCCGGCAGCGACAATCCTCTGCTGTGCTTTTTGACTCTCTTCGACCGCTTGTTTAAAAGCTTCCCGCTGAGTTTTGAGAACGTCTTCAGGCAGGGATTCCTGCCATTGCTGCCAGAAAACCTGCTGATTCTGCCAATGTTCCCGCAGCGAGTCGAGAGTCTGCAGGCGAACCGAGATGCCGTCGAGCAGTGTGCCCAGTTTGTCCTTCTGCTCCACCAGCTGGCTGCGGGTGTCGAGCAGCCGGTCGAAATTCCAGTTGGATGGATCGCTGAGGTTGGTGGTTGCCGGGATCAGAATATCGGCTTGCTCTCGGGCGTCCTTTAGCGGTGTAAGAAAGGACTCTGTTTCCTGCAGGCGTTCCAGTTGCGTTACCAGATCGGCGCTTTGCTGTTTGAGTTCCGCCAGGCGGGGGATGATCTCCGCTACCCCGGGCGGCGAGGCCGGGAATGAAAGGCTGTCGGTTTCGGCGCAAGTACCTGCCCGGCCGCTTATCAATGCGAACAGCAGCAGGCAGGTAAAGAGGAAGTGGATGAACGCTTTCATGGACAGCACCTCCCAGGGAAGAGCGAGCATGCCATGTCAGGGAGCGGTTCTGCGGCGAGAGAGAAAGCGGTTCAGGATGCCGGGGTATGTCTTTATTCTACCTTTTTTGCAGGTTCATGCCATGCCCTATCTGATGCCGGTCGGTTTTTTCAGTCCTGATCCTCGATGGAGCAAAGCCCCATCAGTCGCAAGGCGAGAGCGTTTTCGACCGGGGTGGAATAGCGCCAGGTGTACTGCATCCTGCTTACTTTACCGGTGTCGAGATATTCGCATTTGCGCCAGAGGTCGGGATACATGCTCCGAACGGTGTCTCTCTGGATAAAAGTCAGCAGGATTATTTTTTTCATCTTCATCTCCACAGATTCATATGCGGTTCACCGGGCACGATGACGGCAGCTTCGGTTTCATTCGCCTGTATTGGATCGTCCGGTTCATTATTCCAATAGTGCAATTTTCCCGAACCTGGGTTGATAGCGTTCGGGCAGATCCCTGTCCCTGGTGGTGCTGACCCATAATGTGGGAATCCCGGGGTCCGTTTCCGGACTGTCGCCTTTGAGGTCGGTCAGATAGATGATACAGCCGGCCTCGGGTACGTTTTTGACAGCCCAATCAAAAGGCGGACACAGGTCGGTGCCGCCGCAACCCATAAATTTTAAATCCACGGGGTACTGGTCCGGGGTGACGGTACGGGTTTCCGAAATGTCGCTGTCGCAGTATACGATATGCACCGTGGCA
The DNA here is from genome assembly GCA_030154185.1 of Desulfuromonadales bacterium. GTDB lineage: Bacteria > Desulfobacterota > Desulfuromonadia > Desulfuromonadales > Syntrophotaleaceae > Syntrophotalea. The sequence continues at coordinate 21,049 of JASKKK010000033.1, read as the reverse complement.
GGGTAGCTGTACAGAATGTCGTTCAGCTCTGCCTGGAATTGATTCAACTCCCTTTGCGTAATCGAGCCGGACGTATCGATCGCCAGCACCAGCGGTTTGAGTCCGTTGGAACGGAAGCTGGGCAGGTAGATGCCGTCGGCGATATGGCGCCGGTTCGGCTGGTTCCACGAATAGTCGTGACGGGCCGTATGATCGATAAAGCTTCTCAGTATTTCGCGCCAGTCCAGCACGGGGTGAACCAGTTCGTTAACCAGACGCGCCAGCGAACCGGGCAGTTTCCCCTGCGCCTTGGCCGCCTGGGCGGCCTGCTGTATGGCAACGGTCATTTCCGCTTCTTGTCGCTGTCTTTCCGCTTTGGACAGCGGCTTGCCGTATTCGTCCTTGGCATCTTCGAAGCCGCCGCAGCCGCCGGGATCATCAATGTCATCGATGTCGTTCTCGCCACCCTCGCCATCACCATCGCCGGATCCGTTCGGCAACCGGTCGTAGATCTGCTCTGCGGCGAGGTTTTCGAAAGATTTATGGTACAAGGCGCCCGGCAGAAGACTGAGACCGGCATCCCTGAGAATGCCGTTGATGGCATAATCGCCTGCTTTGTTGAAACGCCCGCGATCGCGGGCGCTGCGCCTCAGGGGATGGAAGTGCGCCACGTGCATGACCAGATGGGCGAGAACGAACACGGTCTGATCGACGCTCAGCGGGTCGATGAAGTCGGGGTTGTAGCGTATTTGTTTCCCGTCGGTACAGGCGGTTTTTATGTCCCGATCCTCATGCAGTTGCATGCGCAGCAACAAGGTGGCGAAAAACGGGTGATCGAGTACCGTTCTCGCAATGGCCTTTGCCAGTTTTGAGGATTTCTTCATTGCCATTCCTTAGATCTTGTGCAGAGTGCCTGTGGTTTGACCGGCACCAAAAAACGAGCGGTGAAAACTTCCGATCAAATGCAAGCCTTACAGCAACAGGTCGCCGTTGTCTTTGGCCCAACTGCTGAATTCCCTGGAGGTGGCCAACGTGGGTTGAGCCTGCAGGGCATCGCGCAGCCATACCACCTGAAATTCGGTGGGCAGCCGCTGCATGTAGTGAAAAGCCGCGGAAGCATTGTCGGGAGTGATTTTTCGGCTCATGGCCCCGCAGAGTGCATAGAGCACCGACGGCTCTTCCGGTACTTCCGATTTGTCCGGGTTGTCCATGATGGATTCAATATCCGGCAGGTCGCGATATACCTCGAGGAAGGAGGTGAATTCAGCGGCCGCGCCGAAGCCGAGCGCACCGGCGAAAAACGGTAATTCCGCCTCGACGGGCAGCTTGCCGAGAAAGCGGCCGACATTGGCCCAGACTCTTGGGCAGGGGAACGAGTTGCCCTGTGCCTTGGCATCGAAGTGGTGCAGCAGTTCCGGACGCAGACGCAAAAAGCCGATAATTTCCGAGGGAACGTTATTGTCGATCGCCCAGGCGCACCACTCGTCCAGGTCGACGGCCAACTCCAGGTGGGTGGCAAACCGTGAGCCCAGAGCCTTGCTGATCTTACGGCTGAATGTGCCGTCCGTCACCCTGTTTCCCGCGGCCAGAATACGCCATCCTTCGGGCATGCAGTATTCGCCGAGTTTGCGGTCCAGCACCAGTTGCAGCAACGAACTCTGTACAGAGTCGGGGGCCTGGGAGAGTTCGTCCAAAAAAAGCACGCCTTCCCCTTCCGTCGGCAGAAAATTGGGCGGATTCCACCGGGTGGTACCGTTTTCAACCGACGGCACGCCCCTCAGATCGACCGGGTCCAGCAGGACCGCGCGGATGTCGATCAGCGGCAGGTTCAGGTCCGCCGCGACCTGGGCCACGATTTGCGACTTGCCGATCCCCGGCGGCCCCCACAGGAACATGGGGACGTTTACGCTCAGTCCGCTTTTGAGAATCGCTATGGCCAGCGATGGTTTGACGCTTACGGGTGTTTCCATAAAACCTCCCAGTGGCTTGATCCAGAAAAGTGGGAAAATCGGTTATCCCCTTCTTCCCTTAGACGAAGCGGGGCATCGATGTTTCAAGGATACAGAATGCATGATCCCTGCAACTTGATATATATCAATTTCAGATGTTATTGGACAGCTTCTGAATCGAAGAGGGGGGGGGCTATTCAGGCTTTGACACAAGTTCGGTGGAATAAAAGGTATAAACGTTGGTTCCGTGATGCTTGGAATGATACATGGCATGGTCCGCCTGCCTGAGCAACTCCTCGGCTTCCTCACGGCAGGCGGGGAAAAGGCTGACACCAGATTATTTCGTGAATTTTTCCGTTGCTTGTGCGTTCGTGAATAAGGCCATTCCCGTTTTCATAAATCTAAACCCCAATTTTCTGTAAAAGCCTTCCATCCCCGGGGTTGCGTAAAGGATGAGGTTGCAGTTCGCGAGCTTTTCCAAAATAGTCTGCATAATGATTTTCCCAATGCCTTTTCCTTGCGCTTCCGAAAGAACTGCGACATCGTAAATCGCTCCCTGGTATTCTCCATCAGATATTGCCCTTCCGAATCCGAGAAGTTGGCTGCCATCATAAACAAACACAGCCGTATGGCTGGCCTCAAAAGCCCTTCGATGAACCTCTGGGGCGTGATGGGCCATTCCGACATGTTTAAGCATGTCAGCTATGGTTTGCCAATCAACTTCAGAACAATCCGTTGATATCTTCAATTGCATGATATGGATACCGAGGGGGCAAATTTGTAGGGGCAATATGCGATCTGCCGGGATAGCTGCTTAGTAAAATAACGATACATCTGGCAGATTCTCAAATACAAGAGTTACATCCTCGTATTTTGAGATTATTTGTGATCGCGGGTAGCGGCTCTGTCCAGATCTCTGGAAGGTCCCGTTCAACCGGTTCTCGAATGGGAAATGCAAGTACTTCGCGAGGCGGGCGGAACTGGGCCACCTCGCGGTTGCCGAAGTCGATGTATGTGCTTTTTTCAGGTATTCCCCATGCAGGGACCCGTTTGCGACTAGGATGTGTTGTTAGATCCTCGCATATTTTATAGCCTTGCATCTTTTACCATCTTTTAGGCTTTATCCCTTTTTCTTTGTAATACTTCGAGGCGGCTGGATGAATTGTATAAGAGAAACCAGTCAGCATATTCCCTTTCGTAAACACGGCATCATCGGCAAGGCCTCCTCCCACCGATGACTCATTGGGCTTTGGATGAATAATATTCATGCTCTTAAGTTGAATTTTAAAAAAATTGAGGTTCTCAAAAATTGCTTTTGTAAAGGGATAGATAACACTATCAGGAGTCTTGTCGGATGTGACTATTATGACAGAAGTTTTGGGAATACTGAAAACAGCGCGAACATGGTCTTTTGAAGCATGAGTCTTCGAGTGCACAACCCCCAACTCCACATCACCAGATTTCAAGAGTCGGAGAGTCTCTTTATCTCCTTGTGTGGATTCAACAGAAGCACGCAAGCGAAACACCCTGATTTTATTGTTAACAGTTTTGGAAATGGTTCCACCGACGAGATAAGCCTCCTCGGTTAAGGGGCCAGCTCCGATGAAAATGTATGAGTTGGCATTGGCATAACTAATGCTCAGCAGCAGGGTGACAACGATAAAAAATAATTTTATCATAAATTCCATTTTTAATAACGCCTGGTTCAGGGGTAGCTGGAGCGTACCAGAAGCAATCCCCTGCAATCAAATGTTATGCTTGTTATTTTTTGTATGCTGTTACAATCAACATTTCAGTTTTGAACTCAATTTTATCTTCAATGCCATCATTTGTGCTTTGTCTTTTCAAATTATTAGCTATTTCACTCGCAAAACTAACTGACTCTTCATTATCTAAACCTGTAGCGTAAGGAACCCATGTCATGAGCCAATTCACAAGATCTTCATTTTTATCATAATAGCTTGATCTATATTCTGATTTAGAAGATTCAACTAAAAGGCCTGAACAAACTAAATCTTCACCAATTTGTTCTTGGTTTCCTTCTTGAAACCTTTTACCATATTTCCCCATTTTATCTCGCCATTTTTTTGATGAAAAAACACTTGCAATATTTTGATTTTCCTTTCCTGCGGTGATGAAAATAAACCTACCGTTATGTTTTAGATGTTTGGCGATGTTATTAAACAATCTTCTTTTATCTTTTATCCAATGCAATGAATGGAAAGATAGAATATAGTCAAACTTAATATCTAACTCAAAATCTTCTGCATAAGCCTCAAAGAATTTAAGATTATCATAAGAATGTGCTATTGTGTTTGCTTCTGAAATCATGTTGGTTGATGTATCAATGCCGACTATTTGACCTTTTGGGGCTAAAGAACATAATCTTTGTGTAACACTTCCATCGCCACAGCCAATATCCAATATGTAATCATTATCTTTAAAAGATATTGAATCAATAATATTAACGGCACTTTTCTCTTGCGGTGAAGAGTTTTCTTTGTACTGCTTACCATCCCATAAATCTTTCTTCTGCATTTGATACTTATTCCTTTAATCTGAGGCGTAACGATTGGGCTCAGCGCGTTTGCGGAACGCGCAGCGTGTAGAAAATCCGCTGGAGTCCTTGCTTAGGTCTCTTGGTATATGAATGCCGCCAGTAAGATGAGATATCTTTTAATATATTTTGCAATCAGTGTAAATAGGATAATTAGAGTATGCTGTATGATGGGTTCACAGTCCTCGTTGTGCATGTAGAGAAATTATGAAAAAAGAGGCTTCATGAATGGTCTGGTTGCCATACCATTACTTCTCTCGATCCCGCACCAACCCCACCTTTAGAGCCCGGTGATCGGCCCGTCCGTGGTCATCCACCACCCGTACCGTAAAATCCCCGCTGACAGGTACCCACCAAAGGGTTTTCCCAGCTTTGCATGTCCCCACATATCGGTCATCGACGAACCAGAAAAGCTGTCGTACATCGGCGTCGGCGACGGCGCTGAAAGGGATCCTTTCCTGGTGCAGGGTTTCGCTGCGCAGCCGGTATTCCAGGCCGGCTACCGGTGACCCGATCACGGGTGGCGTGCCGGCGACGCTTTGGGTGTCGAGATTGCAATCCGCTTCGAAGGCCGGCGGAGTTTTGAGGGCGATGCCGGCCCGGCGGAAGATGTTTTGCAGATCGGACGGCCAGAATTCAAAGACCTTCATAGTCGTGCGGCCCGGTATCGGGCGGCAGGCGCGCAGGCCGGTCTGTTTGTCGACCGGTACGGCGCGATGGATGGTCGAAACCTTGATCGGGGAGACGCCGGGGATAAACCAGGAGTCGGTGGTGCGCGGGCAGTAACGACCGGGCAGGTCGCCGGTGTCGGCGCACATGGCGACCTGCTCCACGTTGAGCAGGCCGGGGTTGAGGCTGCCTGTGGTTTTCCAGGGGCGTCCGCCGCTCAGGCCGTGGAAGATCTCGAACAACAAAGGGCCGGCGGCGCTTCGGCCGGTGAAGGCACGGTTGCCCGTGCCGTCGAAGTTGCCGATCCACACGGCAACGACATAAGGTTCGGAGATGCCGATCGCCCAGGCGTCCCGGAAGGCGTGGGAGGTGCCGGTCTTCCAGGCGATTTGCGGACCGCGGTCGCTCTGCCCGGGTAGCTGTGACCGCAGCGGCGGCGGATTGTCGGCCAGGATGTCCAGAATCAAAAAACAGGCCTCCGGGGTCAGGGGTGTGGGCGGATTTTCGGCGTCCTGGGCGTTCTTCAAACGGCGCAGCGGTTGCAACTTGCCGCCGTTGGGGAGCATGGCGTAGAGCTTGAGCAGATCGAGCATGGTCACTTCCACACCGCCGAGGGCCAGAGCCAGCCCGTAGTAGCTTTCCTCCCGCAGATTTTCCACGCCCGCAATGTGCAGCAGTTCGTAAAGTCCCGGTTTGTGCAGTGCAGCCTGCAGGGCGGCGGCCGGTACGTTGCGACTGGCGATGAGAGCGTCTTTTGCCAGTATCGGGCCGAGAAAGGCCTGATCGAAATTTTCCGGGGAGAAACCTGCATAACGATGCGGTGCATCCTTGAGCATGGTCATGGGGTGGATGAGTCCCTGATCCATGGCCAGGGCGTAGACGAACGGCTTGAGGGTGGAACCGGGGGAGCGGGGGGCGGTGCAGCCGTTGACCTGGCCTTCGATGGCGGCATCGAAAAAATTGGCCGAACCGGCCATGACTACAAGTTCCATGGTCCGGTGGTTGAGGATGGCGGCCGCGCCGTTGCGGATGCCGATTTCCCGGTGGCGCGCCACATAGTCGCTCAGACGTCGCTCGATAGTGCTTTGCAGATCGCCATCGACGGTGGTGTCGATACGACCCCGTTGCAGCGCAGGCAGGCGGCGGTCGAGGTCGGTGACCAGGTGCGGGGCGCGGAAGGGCAGGGCCTCCGGTGGGCGGACTCGTAAGGGCAGTTCGAAAAAGGATTGCAGACGGGCCGCTTGCGGATGTTTCTGCAGCCAGCGCTTGAAAAGCGGGTCGCGGGCGGTCTTCAGGGCCGCGAAGCCGGAAGCGGTGGTGGGGTTGCGTTTGACCGGATTTTGCGGAATCACGCACAGGCTCAGGGCTTCGGGCAGACTTAAGGCCTTGGCCGGTTTATCGAAATAGATCAGGCTGGCCGCTTCGATCCCTTCGATGTTGCGGCCGTAGGAAGCGAGGTTGAGATAGGCTTCGAAAATCCGGTCCTTGCTGTAATGACGGGACAGCTGCAGGGCACGCAGGATCTGCACCAGTTTGCCGGTCAGGGTGCGGGTGTGCAGATGCCACCGCAATCGCGCCACCTGCATGGTGATGGTGGAGGCGCCGACCGGGCGTTCGCGGACGATGTAGCTGCTCCAGAAGGCGCGCAGCAGGGCCAGCGGATCGACGCCGGGATGGCGGTAATAGTCCTGATCCTCGTAAAGCAGGGTGGCTTCGCGCAACTCGGGGGCGACGTCCTGCAGGGCTACGTGCAGACGGTATCGGTCGTCATCGGCCAGGGTCAGCCGCAGCAGTCGGCCATCGCCGTCGAAGTAGGCGCGCGAGGTGCTCTGGTAGCGCAGAAGCTCCGGTTTGGGGATGGCGAATATGGCGGCCGCGATGATCAACAGGACGATGGCGACCGGACGCAATGTTCTTTTCATCGGCGAAAGCCTAAAGGCGTTTTACAGGGATGAAGGGGATAAATCAACCCCAAAAGCGCTTACTTTAACTCGCACGAAGCCACAAAGACGCCAAGAGAGTTTTTAAAATGCCAAATTCAAAGGTTTGCTTTGGTTTTTAACGGCTTTTTCTTTGCGGCTTCGTGTCTTCGTGCGAGATTCAGATTTCGGACGTATCCCATCCAACCCTGTTCCATGTGATTTTGGGGTTCTCCACGGGGCGCTAGGGGCTGACACTGAAGCGTCCGGACACTCCGGAGGCGCGTACCGCACGGTCGTACATGGCTTCGGCGAAAGGCGGCGGTATGACGAATTCCCCGCTAGCGGTGACTTTGGCCCGATAGTTCAGCTCCCGGGCCGAGGTATCGAAGCGGCCGTAGAAGATCACCCGATCCTCCCGCACATCGACATAGTCGGCCCGCCAGCCCTTGACGGTGCGCGGTACCGAATTGCGCAGCACCTCGAAGCCGCCCGGCAGCAGGTCGATGACCGCCACGTTGCTGACCGGCTTACCGAGGGCTCTCACCCGCAGGCGCACGGTGACTTCCTGTCCCTGCCGTGCGCGGGTTATCGGCTCGCCGTCGCGGTCGAGGTATTCGCGGACGATCTCCAGTTTGTCGCGCACCGGGGCTTGCGGCAGTTCCCGGTCGAAACCGGCCTGGGACAACAAATGGAACAGCGGCGTTCCGGCGGATAGCAGCACCCCGGCGGTGTCGGTGGCAAAGGAGGCCTGCGGCAGCGGAGCGGCTGTCACCGGCAGAGCCTGCTCCTGCCCCTGAGCGTCGACGGCGGTGATGCGGATTGCTTCGTCCCGCAGTGGCGAGTCTTGAAGTTGCCCGTAGGCCCCCAGGGCGAGGATGGTGTAGGCGGCGGAAACGGTATTGTAGCGGCCGCGGAAGACCGGTTCGACAAAGCGCAGCAGAGTCTTGCCGTCGAGCTTGGCCGCCCGGCCGGGGAAGTGTTTCGCCAACAGGTAGACGTACTGGGCGTCGCGGGTCAGGGGCGAATGGAACACGTCGCCCGTATCGCTGCTCTTGCCTCCGAGGTGATAGCGGCTGATCAGCGCCGTGGCGTCGTCCCGCTTGTGCAGCAGACTGTAGGACGCGGCCATGTAGGCGGCCGTCAGGTCCTGCCGCCAGGTTTTCGGGTGGTTTGTGGCGAGCCAGGTCTGCAGGTTGACCAGATAATTGGTGGTGACCTCGCCCATGCGTGTAAGAAGGTAGGTGGCATAGGCACGCACCCGTGCCTGCTCCAGGTCTGCAGGCCTCTTGCCGACGTAGTCCCGCAGATAATCCTGCCCGCGGGTCATGAGATCGGTGGGGACCGCATAGCCTAACTGCCCTGCTTCGAGGAGGAAATGCATTGCGTAGACGCTGGGGAATTCCGCCACCTCGCTGCCGCCGGGCCAGAAGCAGAAGCCTCCGTTTGCCATTTGGCGCTGGCGCAGGCGGGCGATGAGGGTGGCGAAACGCTGCTTGTTGTCGGTGGCATGGGGGGCGAAGGCCGGATGAGTCATCAGGCCGACCAGCGGGAAGACCTGGCTGACGACCTGTTCGGTGCAGCCGTGGGGGAAATGCTCGAGGTATGAGGAAAGCCCGTCGATGAGGACCAGCGGGCTGCTTGATGCGGCCACCTGCTGTTCGGCCAGATCGGGATAGAGAACACGCGGTACATCCAGTTCGGCCTTGCCGTTTTCCGCATAGCCGCTGGTCATGGTGGTGTAGGGCAAGGCCGGCCGGATGCTGAGGGTGGCCCTGCGACGGGCCCGTTCCTTGCCTGCGGTGACGATGAAGCGCACCTGGGCCGCGCCGAGCTTGTCCTTGGCCTTGAGCTGGAAGTGAACGGTCTTTTCGCCGCCTTCACTGATGGTCAGGTGCTGCTGTTTCTCTCCGATAATCTCCAGTTGTGCGGATGCCTCCAGACGCACAGTAACGGGGGCTTCCCGGCCCGAGCCTTCGAGGATGTTGCTGATGCTCGCCGACGCGCGAAAGCTGTCGCCGGGAGCGGCGTGGGTCGGCAGGGCGGGGGTGATGACAAAGGGCCCGCGCACCAGGCTGGATCGTTCCGCCACGCCGATGGCGTCTGCGGCCACCGCCACGGCCATGATCCGCATGGTGCCGGCGAAGGTGTCGGGGACCGTGAACCCGACGGTACGTTGTTGGTCGTCGGCGTCGATGATTCCCGACCAGAACACCGCCGGTTTGTCGAGGGCGCGGGCGAAGGGATTGAGATTGGCGGCCAGGGCCTTGCGCATGCTTTCATCGGCCATGCCGCCGCCGCTGGCGGAAACCTCGCGGATCAGGTCGAATTCGGGCAGGAGCAGATCGAGCATCTGCAGGGTGTCGACCTGCAGGGCGCGTTTGCGCAGGAAATGATCGAGGGGTTGCGGGGTTTTGTACCCCGCGACCTGCAGGATGCCCTCATTTACGGCGAAGACCGCGATACGCGAAGACTTGGAAGCGCTGTAGGCGATCTCCATGCGCTCGCCGGGGCGCACCTTGGGTGCGACGTTGAGATCGACCTCGAGGGTGCGCCGGCCGCGGTCGATGGTGAAGGGCGCCACCGCGTAGCTCAAGGGGCTGGTGAAAATCTCGCGGGAGTCGGCGCTGCGTACGAAGGCGACGTTGACGTAGGCGTTGCCTTCCAGGTCTTTCGGAATGGCGATGGTCTGCATGGTGCCGGTGGTGTCGGCGCGGAACCATTTCCAGGCATGCACCCGGTCGCTTTCGATGGAGATCAGTCCGTTGCCCCTGTAAGGGGCGGTGATATGCATTTCGATGGTGTCGCCGGCTTTGTAGTCTTTGCGGTCAAGTTTCAGATCGAGTTCGGCGTTCTTTTCCAGTTGCCCCAGCAGGTTGCCGTGACCGACCACATTGAACCGAATTCGGGCCAGTTTCAGATCCTGTTGGTCAAGGATTTCAAGAACATAGGTGCCGGGGCGATCGGTCGGCAGGCGGTAGCGGCTGCCGTCGGCGGCGATGGCGAAGTCCTCTGTACGCAGTTCCTGTTCTTTTTCCACCGACTGGTAGGCATAGGTGCCGTTGGGTTGCCGCACCAGGGTGGAGATGGTGCGGATTTCCACCAGGCGCGCCCGCAGCCCCTGCCGCTCGCGCGGTTCAAGGTCCGTTCCGATGGCGATAAGGTCCACAAAACGTTCGGCATCCTTATGGATGTAATCCAGGGGCCCATCGCTCCTGGTGCCGACCAGGGTCTCCAGGGGAGAGAGCAGCACGCGGTTGCGCGCCGTGACGCTGCGGCCGCCGCCGGGTTCGAAACCTTCGATGGTAAGCGTGAGAAGATAGGTTCCGGCGGTGAAGCGCTGCAGCGGCATGGTGAATGCGGCTTGCCCCTGCGCATCGGTGGTGCGCGGGTCCAGTTCTTCGCTGATCTGCAGGGGGGGCTTGTCCGGATCGTACCAGGGATCGGCAAAGGTGTAGTCGGCGTACTCCCTGAAGCTGAAACGTGAGGAGTGCACGTTCATGAAGGCGGTTACCTTGCGTTCCCGGGCCGGGGTGCCGAATAGATTGCGCAGGCGCACCTTTGCCGTCAGCTGTTTTGCGGTGCTCCAACCTTTGTCCTTGACGTCGACCAACGTACTTTCGATCTTGAGGGTATCGGGTTGAAATTCCTCGATGCGGAAGTCGGCCGAGCCGATCATGCGGCCGCGGTATCTGTTGTCGCGTACCAGGTAAAGAGCCACCTGGTAGGTGCCGGTCTCCGACGTGGCCTGCGTGGCGTAGGGAAAATCGAAGAATCCCTTGACCGGCAGTTTGAGACGCTTGCTGGCCACTTCGTTGCCGCGCGGAGCTCGGATGGCGATCTCCAGGGGGATGCCTTCGATATTGTCCAGCGGCTGCGATTTGACGATGCAGCCGATGGCGATCTTTTCCCCGGGCCGATAGAGGCCGCGATCGGTGAACAGAAAGGCATTGAGAGTGGCGCCGCTGCCTTGTCTGTTGTAGGCCCCGCCAACATCGAAGCGGGAGAAATTGAGCTGTCGGGTCGGGCGTTCAAAGGGGATGAAGGCGGTATCGCCGGCGGTGCTGACCACATAGACGGTCGGCTGCTGTTCATGGTCGAACCCCTTGGTGCTGGGGAAGGGGGCATGCCCCTGAGCGTCGGTGGTGCGGGTCAACAGCGGCAGGCCGTTGCGCCCCTGCAGGGTGACGCGGGCACCGGCCACCGGCCGACCGCTGCCGAGGGCCTGGACGAACACTTCGTGGCTTTGATCGGCATTGTCCTTGACAAGCAGCCCGAGGTCCGTGACCAGAATAAGGCGCCTGTCTTTGATTCGATTCAGCTTGCGCTTGCGTACTTTGTCCCAACCGGTAACCTCGACGAAGAATGCGCCGAAACGTTCCTTGCCTTTGGGGAGATGAGCGCTCAAGTCGACGGAGGTATAATTGGCCTGCTTGGGGGAGAGCGGTTTGAGCTCGACCACCTGTTCGGCGTATTCGACGATATTGTCCTGATCGAAACGGTAATCGGCGAAGTGCGGATCCTGCAGATCGCCGCGGGTCTGGCTGATCAGATGCTGCAACTGTCCTGGCAGAAGTTTGCCGATGCGTACCTGAAAGGCTTCCAGACCGCGGGTCATAAGTCCCAGGCGATGGGCTCCGGCCAGCGACAACAGGGATCCGTCGGCGGCGATCTCGATTTCCCTGGGGTAGTCGGGAGCCTTCACCAGGGTGTCGTAGAACGATTTATGCACAAAATGCCCGAGAGAGGTCAGCCCCGGTTGCAGGCGTACATACAGGGTGCGATGCGGCGGCACATCGAAGGGAATGTGAAATTCGCGGGCAAAGCCATGTTCCGTTTCGAGGGGCGCAACCTTCAGCGGCGTGGCCATGCGCAGGACGGCGTCGGTCACTTCCCTGGGGCTGCGCCAGTATCTGCTGTTGCGGTGCGGGTTTTTGTCCGGCAGCAGCCACACCTGCAGTTTGTCCTTCAGTTCGGTTTCGGCGATGTCGTCGGTAAAGCGCATAGTGAGAACCTGGCCCGGTTCCTTCTGCGGGTTGCGGACGATGGCGGCGGAGGCGCTTTCGACCTTAAGGAAACTGAAACGGTCGGGGATCAGCAACTGTTTCGACAGCTGCCGGTCCGAGTGAGCGCCATCGGTGGCCGGCCGGATGCCTGGGGCTACGGTCAGCTTCAGGAAATTGGTATGTTCCGGCAACTCCAAAGGCACACTGTGGACATAGGCTTCGCGCTGGTTTTTATCGTAGCTGATGGTAAAGCCTATCTCCTTCGGCGGGGTTTTGATCTTCTTATCGGAAGGACGCATCGTCATGGACAGGTGCTGTTCCAGGCTCTCGGGGACTACCGGATGGGAAAATCGCAGAGTGGCAACGGCTTTGCGGACCTGACGGTCCTTGGGGTCCTGGTAAAATTCCAGATCGTCGAGGTCGACGCTGAAAGGCGGCGATTCGAAGGTGTAGTCGAGGCTGGAAAAGCGTGCTTCCGGGGAAAACAGCTGCTTGTCGAAACGCAGACGGAAACGGGTGCCGGCCGGCCATTCCCGGTCGGGGACGAAGATCAGGGTTCGATCCCCTTCCCAGCGCCAGGTGCCGCTCATCTGCGGTTCGAGACGGATACCGCTGCCAATCTGCTGATCGACCAGGTCGAGCCGCGCCACCGACGGAGGGGCATCGGGCGGCTTCTGTTCCGGTTGCAGGTGTTCGAGATCGTAGAGGAAGGTGACCCGCAAAGGATCGGGGCGGGGCTCTTCGACGTTGGGGGTAATCCCCGGAGCCTCGATTTGCGCCGTCAAACGCAAGGGACGGGGCATCTGCCGGTAGTACCAATAGCCGCCGGCCGCGGCGAAGATCAGCAGCAGCGTGACAGCCCAGCAGCTCCAGAACCGTCCGGGCTTTTCCCTGCGCATGTTCTGCAGAGACCCTGCCCAGGGCGGCGGCGTCCAGGAAAAAGATCCGGCAAGTTTACCCAGAACGGAACCGGCGGTACGGAGCAGTCTCTTCATATCCCCATCCTTGTTGAAAAATGATCAGCCGAAGCGGTCCTACCTACACATACCTGTGCTCTGGAAAAGGATCAAGTTTTTTTCATCATAATAAGTTAAAGCAGGTCCGAGGTGCAAGGTGTAAGTGAGAAAATAAAAGAGAAAGGCTTAGCAAGAGGGGCGAATACGGTTTTAAAACACCTTGCATATGATTATAAGTTTATTTTGTGTAGATCAAAAATAATACAGTCCGAATCGATATTGTATTAAAAAAGGAACCCATTATTTAAAATATAAACGGAACTATAACAACAAAATTATCGATTCAATAGAAAGGAATTCCGGGGTTTAAAATTTGTAATCCCTAATATTGTAGTCAAGTTTTTGACTACAATATTGGTGGGTTTCCCAAATTAATTCTAAAAAAATTATTTACATTCTTGATGGTGATCAGTATATTTTCCGGAAGTTGAATTTGACTAATTATTGTATACATATTCCTTGTGCTTCATTTGTTGTGTGCAATGTTTTTCCCAGCATGGGATCGGCGAAGTCTGTTTTACACTCGATATAACAATGAGTCATGACAATCGAAGTCGATGAAGCCGTTATCTTTCTCCGGTAGGCGTGCAAAGGCGTTTCATAATCATTTGTTTGGCGGTGGTGACCGCTTGTTGTTGTCAGGGTTGGAAACTTTTTGGAAAGAATGTTGTCGATTTTTTTAAAATCCGAAATTTGTGCGGAGGGGGTATGCATTTGAATTTGCGTGGAAAAATTATGTTGCCGACCATCCTGGTGGTGCTCGTCGGGTTGGGCTTGTCCGGGTTTTTGAATTACCGGTCGTCCAAGGCTGCACTGGAAACCTCCATTAACGGCCAGTTGCGAGGCATGACCCGCAATCTGGCCGGCCAATTTGAAGGCTGGATCGATGGGCTGATCAGCGATATCCGGGTCTTTGCGCAGCGTGACGCAGTCCAGCTGGCGTTGACTGCCGACTCTGTCGAGCAGAGGCTCGCCGCACGTTCTTCCGCCGGGGACGACCTGGCAGACATGCTCAGGGAGTACAATGGATATGAGGGGTTTCATGTTGCCGGTCCGAACGGTTTGGTCGTGGCCTCCTCCGATCCTTCGGCAGTCGGAAAGGTCGACATCAGCCAGCGCGATTATTTCCGCGAAAGTCTCGGCGGCAAGACAGTCGTTTCCGAGGTGTTGCGCAGCAAGGTCACAAATAATCCCATTTTTGTCATTGCCGTGCCGGTTCGTCATGGCGATCGGATTGCCGGGGTCATTATCGGTGTTCTCGACCTTATGCAATTTACGGAGAAATACGTCAGTCCGGTCAAGATCGGTGAGCGCGGCTACGTCTTTGTGCTCGATACCTCGGGGCGTTTCATCGCTCATCCCACTAAAGAGAATATCCTGGAGGTGAATGTCGCCGGTTACGACTGGGGGCAGGAGGTTTTGACCAAGAAAAGAGGTTTTACCTCTTATCAATGGGAAGGCATCGATAAATTGCTGGCCTACGATCAGGTACCTTCTACCGGATGGATCGTATCGGCTTGTGCGGAAAATAATGATATTTTTGCTCCGGTGGACCATATCCGCAACCAGAGCATTTTCGTTGCACTGCTTCTGTTGGCCGTTTTGACCGGTGTGGTGTTCTGCATTGTGCGTCCCATCGTCAACGATGTGCGCCTGGGCGTACGTTTTGCCGAGACCATCGGATTGGGGGATCTTTCCGAACGACTTAAGCTCAAGCGCCGGGACGAGATCGGCCAGTTGGGGCAGGCGTTGGACGGCATGGCGGATAGTCTGCAGGAAAAAGCTTGTCTTGCCGATGAAATTGCCCGGGGCAACCTGGCCGTCGAGGTGTCTCTTGCTTCGGATAATGATCAGCTTGGAAAAGCCTTGCAGGGGATGACGGCCAACCTTAACGAGGTTCTCGGGGAGGTCAGCGCCTCGGGCGAGCACATCGCCAGTTGTGCCGTACAGGTATCGGATTCGAGCCATTCTCTTTCCCAAAGTGCCA
Organism: Desulfuromonadales bacterium; assembly: GCA_030154185.1. Classification (GTDB taxonomy): domain Bacteria; phylum Desulfobacterota; class Desulfuromonadia; order Desulfuromonadales; family Syntrophotaleaceae; genus Syntrophotalea. Next base: position 5,967 of record JASKKK010000033.1, on the reverse strand, counting down.
CCGAAGCTGCCGCTTCCATGGAAGAAATTACCGCATCGATGACCGAAATGGCCTCTCAAACGCGGCTGAATGCCGAAAATGCCGAGCAGGCCAATGAATTGTCCGGGGAGGCTCGCGGCGGGGCGACGCAGGGTGCGGAGCTGATGGAAAAGATGCTCGCGGCGATGTGGGATATCAACACATCGAGTGAAGACATTTCCAAAATTATCAAAGTTATCGACGAAATCGCCTTCCAGACCAACCTTTTGGCGCTCAATGCGGCTGTGGAGGCAGCCCGGGCCGGTCAGCACGGTAAAGGGTTCGCCGTGGTGGCCGAGGAGGTACGCACTCTGGCGGCTCGCAGTGCCAAGGCGGCGAAGGAGACGGCGGAACTCATCGAAAACTCCGTGGCCAAAACCCGTAACGGCACGGAACTGGCCGACAAGACAGCGGCCTCTTTGCAATCCATTGTCGATGGCGCCACCAAGGTTTCCGATCTGGTCGCGGAAATATCGGTGGCTTCCAACGAACAGGCACAGGGATTCAACCAGGTCAATATGGGGCTGGGGCAGATCGACGGTGTCACTCAGCAGAATACCGCGAATGCGGAAGAGAGCGCCGCTGCGGCTCAGGAGCTTACCGGGCAGGCTGAAGGTTTACGCCAGTTGCTGGCGCGTTTTACCCTTCGAAAAAGCCAGGTGGGCCGTCTTCCAGGGAAAAAAGAGACGGGTAAAACATCCGTGCAAAGGGAAACCTTGGCCCTGCCTGAAGCCTGATAATCAGGCGTGAAAGCGTGAAAATGAAAAAACCGGCCGCTTCTGTTTGGCAGAGGCGGCCGGTTTTTTTGTTGCAGCAGGATTGGGGGGTCTGGGAACTTCTCAATGGGTCATGAACTTTTCCACGTCGAGCAGAATTTTTACCGAATCCTCTGTTTTGCCGATACCCAGGATAAAGCTTCGCTCCTTATTTATATCGCTGGAATGGGAAAACTCGATCTGATCCTGAGGGATATTGAGTACTTCATTGACACGATCGACGATCATTCCGGTGGCCTGGTCGTTGACATGGATGACGACGATACAGGTGCGCTCATCGTATTCGCGCTCAGACAGACCGAAACGGGTACGCACATCGACAACCGGGATGACCCGACCGCGAAGATTGATCACTCCTTTGATGAAATGGGGCATATCGGGTACTTTGGTGATTTTCTGAACGCCGATAATTTCCGTGACATATTCGATGCCCATGCCGTATTCCTCTTCGGCGATCCAGAAGGTCAGGAACTTGTCCTTCATGGTGTCTTCCGACGCGATGCCGGAGTCAAATCCTGTGTTCGCAGGCGATTGCGGCGACAGGGGCGTTTCCCGCTGGGGATTCTGCAGAGATTCCAAGGTTTCCTCCTCCGTAAATGTGATCTTGCCCTCTTTTTTCGATGCTCATGTTTTGAGACTTGCACAACGGCTGAAAATAAAAAATCCACCTTCGCAACCGAAGGTGGACGAAGACAAGATACCCTTTGCAAGGAGGTTTCCTGCCTGAAACTCGTCTATTTCTTCGGTAACCTGGCGGCCCGTTGAAAGCGGGTCCATGGCTTTGCGTCGCCGGGTTGCCCCGGGTTTGCCTTTTCGGAAATCTTATATGAATTTTTCACTGTCCAATCTTTTTTGCCATAAAACGCTGAACAGGTCAATTGGCAATTGAATTCAAAGGGCTTTTGAGAAGGGAGTCGGTGCGAAGCGGTTGAAAATCAGGATACGGAAGCAGGCAGGCCCGGAGAACCCGGGCCTGCCGGATAAGAGTCGAGCGGGGAATGTCACTCGGGCAGAACGATGCAGCAGATAAGTTCCACCCGACGATTCAGATACCGCCCTTCCTCGGTGTCGTTGTCGGCAACGGGTTGGGTTTCGCCGTAACCGCGTGCTTTGAGTTTGTCCGGGTTCAGGTCGTAGTCGTTGATAAGGGCCTCTCGGACGGCTTCGGCCCGTCGTTCGGACAGTTGCTGATTGTATTCCTCTTTGCCTTTGCTGTCGGTGTGGCCGGCAAGCAGAATGAAAGGGACGTTGGCGTTGGCACGAACAAAAGCGGCGGCCTTGTCGAGTTCCGATTTGAATTCGGGTTTTATGACAGCCTGATCAAAATCAAAATTGATGCGCAGGGTGAGTTTAAGGCTGCAGCCCTTGTCGTCGACGCTCATGCCCCTCGGCGTGTCAGGGCACTGGTCGAGGTAGTCATAGACGCCGTCTCCGTCGCTGTCGAGAGGACAACCCCGCGTATCGACGGTTACGCCTGCGGGCGTGCCGGGACACTCGTCGAGGTAGTCATAGACACCGTCCCGATCGCTATCGAGGGGGCAGCCCCTGTCGTCAACCGGAGCTCCTTTGGGGGTGCCGGGGCACTGGTCGAGGTCGTCCGTGACGCCGTCGCCATCGCTGTCCATGGGTTCTTTTTCCACCGGTTTTTCCGTGCCGGCGAACTGGAATTTGAAACCGGCGGTATAGATGATGTTGTTTTCCAGGTTGCTTTCATTGAAGCCGATCATATGACGCACATCTGCGCGCAGGGCCACGTTTTCAGCCAGGAAATAGAGCAGCCCGGCACCGTAATTGGTCATGAATTCATCATCGCCATCAAGGTTGTAGCCTCCGACACCGGCGGCCAGATAAGGGACCAGCTTGCGCTCCGGCATGAAATGGTAAAGGGCGTCAAGGCGGTAGTTCCAGAGGTCGACGTCATCGCCGCTGCCTTCTTCCTCCAGGTTGGCGCCACCCAGCACGGCTTCCAATCCGAGTTCCCTGGTGAAATTGTATCCGAGACCGAGACTGTAGGCGAGCCCCTCGCTGTCGACAGGCTGATCTCCCTCCATGGTGATACCGCCTATCATAGGTGACAGGGTGACGACGCCGGGTTTGATCCCGGCCTGGGAAATTGCCGGCAGCAGACACCAGGACAGAGTGAGCGCCGCGACGAGTAATTTCGTGACCTTCATGGTTCACCTCCAACGGAATGGCATGGGTGTTTAAAGGAAACTGCGATGGTAATGATTATAAAATCATATCATTGGGTTTTGGATGATTCAATACGGATAATGTTTTTCACCTAATTTTTCGGCCGTACACTCTTTAGGGATATTGTGACGGAACGGACAATCAATCATCAGGAAATACAGGGTTTTCGTGATGGCGGCATCTTGAAGCCCGCCCTCCTGCCGGGATGTTATCGGGCTTGTGCCGAACCGCCGGGGCCGACAATAAAAAACCCCGGCAGTGTTTGACCGGGGCTTTTGCCGTTGGGCTCGGAAATGAATCAGACGCGAGGGGCGGCGGCCTTTCAGGTGTGCTGAAAATTGACTTCCACATCCCGGCGGTGGGCAGGGTCGATTTTCCAGAGGGAACGACGCATGAAATGGAAGCTTCTTGCGATAAGGACGTCGGGGAACTGTTCGATCCGGATGTTATAGAGGTTGACGGAGTCGTTGAAGAATTCGCGCCGGTCGGCGATCTGGTCCTCGATATCCGAGATGCGGTTGCCTAGGTTGCGGAATACCGTGTCGGCTTTGAGGTCGGGATAACGTTCAACCACCATGAACAGGGAACGCAGGGTGTCGGTCAGCATGTTCTGCGCTTCGAGTTTCTCTTTGCTGCCTCGGGCATTCTGTACCATGGAGCGGGCTTTGACGACGGCCTCGAGGGTTTTCTGCTCGTGTTGCATATATCCCTCGCAAACCTTGATGAGTTTCGGCAGTTCATCGAAGCGTTGTTTGAGCAGCACATCGATGTTGCTCCAGGCCCGGTCGATATTGTTCCGCAGACTGACCAGACCGTTGTATATGCCGATGATGTATCCGCCGAGAATCAGCAAAAGCAGAACCAATACTCCTAGAAAAACAATAAAAGCCATGATTTCCTCCTTGTCTGCAGATGTGTCACTGCAGCAGCAAATAATCTCTCAGTGTCAAAACGGTCCAGACCAATCCGCCCAGCGCTCCGACGAAAAGGGGCAGAATCAGCAAAGTGTAATTGCGTAGCAGATGCCTTTCCGAGGCCGTTTCGGCGATGACATAGGGGATCGAGCGTTGACGGGGACGACCGACGAGCACCCGATCGCTTTGCGCCTGTCGTCCGGGTGATTCGGCCAGGCTGTCCTGCAGTACCTGTTGTTCGATGCGGGTGCGGGCCTGCTCCCATTCCGATGCGCAGATGCGGCCGTCGCCGTCGCGATCGTACTTTTGCAAAGCGTCAGGGTTGCGTTTAAGTTCCTGCAGGGCGCCTGTAACCCTGTCGCGCAGGGTTGTTCGAGGTCGACGTTTTTCGCGCGCCTGCCCCAGGATGTACAGATGGGTATCCTCGGCAACGATGTCTTCAATCCATTTTTCGTTGCTGCCGGCGCCGATGTTTCCGAACAGAGATGTTGTTCGGTCGCCGTAGAATTCCTGGCGCTGGCGGGCGGAGACGGAAGCTCCGCGCGGATCGATGGTAACCCTGCCGGTGTCGTCTTCGAGGTAGAAGGGTACGTGGTCACTGTCGCTGGAACTTTTCAGGCGCCAGTTGTTTTTGCTGTCGCGCCGGTATTTGCGCAATCGGTAAAAGACGCAGGGGAGCTGACTCACAGGCGACACGAGAGCATATTTACGGATCGCTCGTCCTTGCAGTTCAACCAGACCCATGGAAAGGGAGCGGGTTTTGCTCGTGGGAGTGTTCTCGATGTGCCGCTTGAGGCGCAAAAAGTGAAAGCCGCCCCAGCAGCAAAGGCCGGTAAGCAGTGCGGGAAGCAGCCCGGTACGCAGGCCGAAGCGCAAGGTTGTTGCGACCAGGCCCGTTCCGGTGGCGGTCAACAGGCCGAAGCCCGCAGCTGCGGCCATGCCAAGGGTGAGGCGTGCGCTGGCGGGCCGTTTGGCACCGCTTGTCGAAGGTGGCGGCGGCAGGGTGATAACCGGCGACGATGATTCGTCTTCCCCCGCGGTTGTCTCTGCCTCTGCATCCTCAATTTCGTTCTGAAGCGTCTCCACCAAAGGATGGACCGTGGCGGAGGACGGATGGGATAAGGTCGGTGTCGACTCCAGCTCCGCGATCAGCCAGCCGAACCGGGTCAGGGCGGCGAGATTGTCGCGTTGCCAATGCATGCCGTCCTCGGAGGTTTTGAGCCGACAGCCGGGCAGGTTGGCGAGACCGAAGTCGAGCTGAAGACGGAATGAGCCGACGTGTTTGCGGACCTGCGTGAGGATGGCCTTGAGGTTTCCGACAGTACTGGGGGTGGCCAGATCGTCCAACCCGCCCGGATCGAAACGCCCGGGAAAGATGCGCACGCCGGCGTCGACCTTCCCCTCTTCATCGAGCCGGTAAAGGTCCACAATCGGTTTGCCGCCTAGTGCGGCTTTGGCCAGCTCTTCATCGCTCAGGGGCCGGGGGGCGCGAATGCCGTTGTAAATCCGCTGGGCGACCTGATGCTTCAGGTTTTTTGAGGCTGCCCGGCCGGAGAGGTCGGCGAGTACTGCCAGAACGCGATGTTCCGGACCGAGATCGACAACCCGTTCGTCCGTCAACAGGGAGAACGTTTCGTTGCCGCGGCGCACCCCACGCAATCTCAGTGGCACAAAGCGCGGCGGTCGCGATTCGATGATTCGGCAACGGATGCCCTGCTCCGCCATCAGGGTGGCGATTTGCGTCAGACGGTCTCTTTCTCCTTCGGCAATCAGGTTCGGTCCCCGGCCTACAAGGCGTTGTTTCAGAAGGAATGCGTCGAGGCCGAATTTTTTCGCAAGCAACGGACGAAGTTGCGCGAGTTTTTCGTTGTCGGCGGGAACGCTCTGGGCGATAAGCAGGTATGTCGGCTCGGATTGAGGCATGAACAGGGGTCTTTCGTTGCGGTTTTGACGATGCATATTCTATTTTAGGGCTTCCTGAACGTTGCCCAACATGTTGAAATTACTTGTTTTTGATATTGTTTTTGTGCTAAAATATGCAAGGAAATCAGATGGTTACCCCAAAA
>JASKKK010000099.1 GCA_030154185.1 Desulfuromonadales bacterium | reverse complement strand
ACGCCTTCACGTCACCTGACGAAATCCGCCATAACTGGCTGGAAAATCGGATGGCAGCATAGTCTAAACTTGTGTCCAAAGAACCGTTTCCGCTACAGGGATCGTTTATTTTTAAGTGCGCAAAATAAATTCTTTTATGTCGGGGTGGTGCCCATGCAAAACGGAAGATGCTTGTTGCTCTTCGGACCTGTGCCTCCCGCGAACCACTGGAGCATTGAAAAAGTTGTTCGGATTTTTGACGACTCGAATCTTTCGAAATGTCCGGATTGAACCCGATAGCCTAAATCATACCAGACTGTCCGGCATTTGGGGAGGCCCCGAAGGTGATCCGCAGCTACAGGAGAAAACAAAACGCCGATATATAAAAGTTCGCATGACGGTTGGTGCATAAATTGAGTCGGGAAGGCTGCGAGGCGCGAAATTTATCCGTTTTTCAGGGTATTATTGCATGGTTTGAGAGTCGAACCCTAACAAGTAGAATATGGTGCGAACCGACACCGGCGGGAAGGAAGGACTAAGTATAAAAATTTAACTTTTATAAAAAGGTGTTTTAGCCTAAATTTGCCCGAGAAGTGGTCGAAAAGAAAGAGGTGGAAAATGTTTGTTGAGACATAGGGCTGACCGGTGGTTTATGCACTTTATGGGAGGTTTTGAGACGATATGGCTAATGAAGACAAGGTTTTATCCGTAGGGATTGTCGGCGGCGGTCGCGGTGGGCTCGAAATGCTGAAAATTTTTGCCGACAGCGATAAGGTACGGGTCGCGTTCCTGGTCGACAGGGATCCGCAAGCGATTGCCGTAACTTCTGCCAAGGAGCGTAATATAGAAACTCCGGACGATCTGGTTGCGGCTATGCAGCAATATCGCACCGATTTCATCATCGAGGCCACTGGGTCTGCGAAGGTTTTGGAGTTGCTGAGGGAAAACCATCGGGAAGGGACGGAAATCCTGAGCAGCCAGGCGGCCCTGATGTTTTATACGGTGGTACATGAAGGGCGCCGTAAGCTCAACAGTGATATTTTCGGTAAGATAAGCCATATCGGCGAAGAGATCGTCGGCAGCACCGCATCGGTTAAGAAGGCCCTTGCGGCCATTACCCAGGTGGCATTCAACCTGGAGATGTTGTCCATCAACGCAGCCATCGAGGCGGCGCGGGCGGGGGTGCACGGAAGAAGTTTCGCGGTTGTGGCCGAAGAAGTAAAGACGACTGCGGGCCAGGCCAAAAGCCTTCTGGCGAGTATCGAAGCGGTCAACAACAACAACGTCGTCATGTCAGAAGAACTGGAAGAGCTGCTCAACCAGCTGCATTGAGAGCCGGCAATTTTCGGTGCCATTCTGCTTGACCTCGCCATGAGTCAGCAGGGCGAAGTCGCCGCCGCTGGCGATGTTGTCATGATTGTACGGGAGCCGTGTTCGATCCCGGTTCCGCTTCGCTGCAGCCGGCGCATGACGGTAGTCAAAAAATAACCGCTTCGTTTCCGTGTCAGGCGTGTTAAATTATCAGGAAACGTCAATATCTTTGCATTTCAACCAGAACCCTACGAAAGGAATCGGTATGGAGAAGGAAGATTTCATTCTTTTCAGCGGTGGCGCTACTGGAGCAGAAGCGGCCTTTGGCGAAAATGCCGAGCGTTACGGCATCGAAGAAGTCAATTTTACCTTCGAAGGACATGGCCGGGTGCGGGAGCGGGGATTGCGGTTTCTGAATCACGAGGAGCTCAAACACGGAGATGTAAGCTTGGAGTACGTTTCGCGTCTGATGAATCGCCGTTACACCGACAGTCTCAAGATACGCAAGATCCTGCAAAGTATCTGGTACCAGGTGAACCATGCCCAGGAAATTTTTGTGGTGGGGGAAATCCTGGATGACAAGACGGTCAAAGGGGGAACCGGATGGGGTGCCGAATTTGCGAAGTTGTGCAACAAGCCGTTATACGTTTTCGACCAGAAAAAAAATGCCTGGTTTCGCTGGTCGCATATGGAGTGGGTCGAAAGTCCTGCGGGGGATGAACCTGTCATCAGTCATGTCCATTTCGCAGGCACGGGCACCCGTTTTCTTGAAGATAATGGCAAACAGGCTGTCGACGCCCTGTTTGCCCGATCGTTTGGTTAGGTTTTTCCTGACCTCCCCTATACCAAAAGCGTTTCTATGAAAAAAGATCCCGGTGCGACGCTGCAAGGCATATGCGTACCGGGATCTTTTATGGACTAGGCACGCAATCTGCTTATGTCAAGGATTGCGCCGACAGGCCGGGCTTTCGATAATTAAGGTGTCGGATCTTTTGTGCGGCTACAATAAACTGGCCAGGCAGACGTCATATTTGTTAGAGTTGTTATCGGTTTAAAGAACATTATTCGCCTTTCGACGTGCCGGGGGCGATGTCTCGGAAAGTTTGTCCAGCATGGAAACCGACAATCTTCTCAAGTTGATCGAACGGATAGAGCCGGGCCTTGTACTGTTCGACAATACATTCAATGTCAAATATATCAACCAGTCGCTGTTGCTGATTTTTCCCCAGATTTCCAAAGAAGAGCTGTTTCGCAGCAATCTGTTGCAACTGCATGAGGAGCAACCCCGCAAGCAGATTCGGGAGGTCTTGCGCCTGATGAAAGACGCCTCCCGCCCCGTTCCCTTCACCATCCGACACATGGGGCGCGACCGTTGCGAGCGTTTCCTGTTTCTGAAACTCATGCCGTTGTTCGATGACAGCCTGCACGATGCCCTCAACGGTTGTCTGGTCTATGATATCACCCCCTTTATCACCACCGGACAGCGAGCCCTGATGAAAATACCGGTGTCGACCGCTAACGGCATCAACCTGATCGATCCTTCCGACATTATCTATGTCAAAGCGGAAAACATTTACAGTCGTATATACACCGCCAAAGGAGATTTTTTCTGCGACCTCTCCCTGGGAGTGATCGAGGAAGGGCTGTCCGACCAACAGTTTATCCGCATTCATCGCAGCTATATCATCAATATCGGCAAGGTCGATAAAATCGATCGGGACGCCCAGGCTCTGGCGGTCATCATGAGGGGCGACCAGGCCCGTTTGCCCGTCAGTCGCAGCCGGGCGAAGAAATTCCTGCAGCAGATCGGACTTCGTTAATCCATTCCTTTCGCAGTTACCGGCAACCGTTCACAAAAACATTTCACCGTTAACCAGCTTTGCATTGCCCCCTTCGCGATCCCTTCATTAGGATATCGCCCAGGCTTGTGCGTTTGTTTCCATCGTATAAGATGGCCTCGCAAAAAGTCGTTGACGGCTGCTATGCTGCCATTGCCTCGTTATTTCGATGTACGTAAATACGCGTTATAATTACGCGCCCTGCATTTGGCGCTTTTTGCTTAGCCAGACCATTTGATGTTTTTGGCGACAGAATCCAATATATGAACCGATAAGGAGTCAACATGGGGACCAGACCTGACCATCGCAGTGTCGATCCGGCGGCTGCGGCAATGCTGAAGATTTCCGATCGTGAAGGTTTCGATACGGCCTGGATGCGTCTGGAGGCGCAGCAGCCGCAGTGCGGCTACGGCCAGCTCGGAACCTGCTGTCGCAACTGCAGCATGGGACCATGCCGCATCGATCCTCTGGAAGAGGGACCGCGGCGCGGGGTGTGCGGCGCCAATGCCGATACCATGGTGGCGCGCAACCTGGCGCGCATGGCGGCGGCCGGCGCCTCGGCTCATTCCGATCACGGCCGCAAGGTGGCCCTGCTCCTCAAGGAGGTCGCGTCGGGGCGCAACACCGACTACACCATCATCAATCCCGACAAATTGCTGGCGGTGGCCGGTCGTCTCGGTATTCCCACCGAAGGACGCGATGTCCCGTCCGTCGCCGGCGATGTCGCCGATGCCGCCATTGCCTGCTTCGGTGCCCAGAGTGAGGAAACCATACCTTTCGCCACGGCTTACATGCCGCAAAAACGCCAGGAATTGCTCAAGTCCCTCGAAGGAACCCTCGCCGAGTTGACCGGAGCGCGCATCGGTCTGATGCCGCGTGGCATCGACCGCGAAGTGGTCGACATCATGCACCGTACTCATTTCGGATGCGACGCCGACCCTCTGTCCCTGGTAGCCCAGACCTTGCGCTGTTCCTTCGGCGACGGCTGGGGCGGCTCGCTGATCGCTACCGAATGCCAGGACATCCTGTTCGGTTCGCCGACGGTGCGCACCATCAAGGCCAACCTCGGCGTGCTCGATCCGGAAATGGTCAACGTCCTGGTGCACGGTCACGAGCCCGTGCTGTCGGAAAAGGTCGTGGAGTGGGCCCGTTCCCCCGAGATGGCCGAAGCCGCCAAGGCGGTCGGCGCCAAGGGGGTCAATGTCGCCGGTTTGTGCTGTACCGGCAACGAAATTCTCATGCGCCAGGGGGTCAATGTCGCCGGCAACCTGCTGCACAGCGAACTGGCCATCATGACCGGCGCGGTGGAGGCGATGGTGGTCGACGTGCAGTGCATCATGCCGTCCCTGGCCGATCTGTCCTCCTGTTTTCACACCCGTTTCATCACCACCAGCGAGCAGACCAACATTCCGGGAGCGCTGCATATCCAGTTCGAAGAGCACGATGCCAACGCCATCGCCAAACGCATCATTCAGACCGCCATCGAGGCTTACCCCGGCCGCAATGCCGCCAAAGTCTATATCCCGCAGGAGACCGAAGAAGCCATGGTGGGATTCAGCGTTGAACAGGTTCTGGCAGCCCTGGGCGGAACCCCCGATCCGCTGGTGGAGGTGATCGCCAACGGCACCATCAAGGGGGTGGTCGGCATTGTCGGCTGCAACAATGCCAAGGTGCAGCAGGACTTTTTCCACCTGTCGCTGACCCGCGAGCTGCTCAAGCGCGATATTCTGGTGCTCGGTACCGGTTGCTGGGCCATCGCCGCGGCCAAGGCCGGTCTGATGAACCTTGGCGCTCAACAACTGGCCGGTCCGGGGCTGAAGGCGGTCTGCGAGCAGCTCGGCATACCGCCGGTGCTGCACATGGGCTCCTGCGTCGACTGTTCGCGCATGCTGGTGCTGACCGGTGCCCTGGCCGATCATCTCGGCGTCGATACCGCCGCTCTGCCGGTGGTCGGCTCGGCGCCGGAATGGACCACCGAAAAAGCCGTCGCCATCGGCTCCTACTTCGTCGGCAGCGGCCTGCCGGTGCATCTGTGGCCGGTGCCGCCGATCCTCGGTTCGCCGGCGGTGACCAAGATCCTCACCGAATCGGCCAAGGATCTGTTCGGCGGCTATTTCTTCGTCGAAGAAGATCCGGCTGCGACTGCCGACCGCATGGAATCGATCATCATGGAGAAACGCGTCGGACTGGGGCTGGAAAAGGAGGAGACATGCAGCAAGTAAACGGTTTTCGGGTCGTGATCACCGGCAAGGGCGGGGTCGGCAAAACCACCCTCACCAGCTGTCTGGCGCGCTTGCTGGGACAGCGCGGCGTCAAGGTGCTGGCGGCCGACGAGGATCCGCAGATGAACCTGCCTTACGCCCTCGGTATGCCGCCGCGGCAGGCGGCCGCCATCGTACCGCTGAGTCAGAATCCCGATTATATCGAGGAGAAGACCGGAGCGCGGCCGGGAAAATCCTTCGGGGCCCTGTTCCGCCTCAACCCGGTGGTCGATGATGTGGTCGAGCGCTTCGGCGTGCATGTCGACGACAACCTCGATCTGCTGGTCATGGGGACCGTGGTACAGGCGGCGGCCGGGTGCCTCTGTTCGGAGAACGTGCTGCTCGATTCGGTGCTCAACTACCTGGCCCTGCGTGAGGAGGAAGCCATTCTCCTCGATACCCAGGCCGGGGTGGAACACTTCGGTCGTGCCCTGGCCAAGGGCTTTTCCCAGTGCCTGGTGGTCAGCGATCTGTCCTTCAACGCCCTGGCCGTGGCCCGCCACGCTGCCGAACTGGCCCGTGAGCTCGGCATCGCCCGCATTCACCTGGTGGTCAATCGCTATCGTGACGAAGTGCGGGACAAGTTGCAGCGTTTCGCCGAGGCGACCGGTACCAACACGGACCGGTTGTTCGATGTTATCCACACCCTGCCCGGAGAGTCGCGTTTCGAAGATCTGGAGCCGGATGTAACCCGCATCCTCGGCCAGGAAAGCGCCTATGTGGCCGCATTGGAAGGCCTTGCCGACGATATGCTGGCGTTCGAGCGACAGAGGCAGGACCCGTCTGCGGCCGACTTGAAGCAGGAGGGGAGCGAAGGATGAAAAAGATCTTTGTCGATTATCGCAAGTGTGTGGCCTGTAAATCGTGTGAAACGGCCTGCGCCGTCGCCCATCATCCCGGCGGCAGCCTCTTTGCACTGGTCGGCGATAGTCGGACCCAGGTCAACGTGCGGGTGCTTGGAGTGGAGCACGAAGCTTTTCCGGTTTCCTGCCGGCACTGCGATCCGGCCGCCTGCCTGAGCGCCTGCCCGGCGGGAGCCATTTCCAGAGATCCGGAAACCGGTGCGGTAGTGCAGACCCCGGAAAAATGCCAGGCTTGCGCCATGTGTGCCATGGTGTGCCCCTTCGATGCCATCTCTTTCAAGCATACCCACCAAGCCTTGCCGGGGCGTGAAGTGGCCTATAAATGCGATCTCTGCCATGAGCGCCTGATCCGGGGAGAGGAACCGGCCTGCGTGCAGGCTTGTCATACCGGTGCATTGGTGTTTCAGGAGAGCGAACCGCAGCGGGAAAAGCGCGCTGCGGCGAGCCTCAAGGTCTATCTCCTCGGGGAGGGAGGCGAACCTCCCCTGTTTTCGATGTATCGCGAATTGCGCCGCAGGGCCTTTGCCCGGCGCAGGATGGAAAAGCCATGAAGATCGTGACCGTCGGAACCGGCATGGCCGCGGCGGAGTTCGTCCAGAAATTGCGGTTGGGCGGCTTCAGCGGCGACATCGTCATGTACAGTGAAGAGCCTCATGCGCCTTATTCCCCCTGCGTGATTCCTTACCTGCTGGCCGGAGAACCGCCGGACAATGTGTACTGGAAGGGGCGCGATTTTTATGAGCGCTACCGGGTTGCGGCCCGTCTCGGCGAAAAGGTGGAGGAGGTCGATCGCGAGGCGGGAAAGCTGCGCACCGCCGCCGGGAGGGTCGAAACATACGATCGGCTGTTTTACGCCGCCGGCAGCCGCAGTTGGTTTCCCCGTCCGGAATGGCTGGAAGTCGAAGGCGTGTTCGGCTTCAAGACCCTCTCCGACATGCAGGCCATCGACGGCTATATTCGCAACCACGGGGTGCAGCGGGCCGTGGTGGTCGGCGGAGGCTTTATCGGTATCGATGCGGCCCTGGCCTTGCGCCATCGCGGTCTGCAGGTCAGCCTGGTGCATTGCCATGACCGGCTTCTGGAGCGCATGACCGATGCCGATGCCGGTCGTTTCGCCACCGCCAGGCTGAAAGAGCGCAGCGGCATCGCTTTTTATATGCAGGCCGAGGTCGAGGCGCTGGATACCGAGCACGGGCAACTGCAACGCGTCTGGCTGCACAACGGCACCGCCATCGAGGCGCCCCTGTTGATCGTCGCAACCGGCTTTGTACCCAATTCCAGCCCCTTGACCGGCGACCAGCGTGGCGTGAGCGTTGGCGACGATCTGCTCGCCGATCCGCGTATTCTGGCGGCCGGTGACGTGGCCGTCACCCGGCATGCCCTGGGCGGACCGTCCGGGCTTTACGCCACGGCACCCAACGCCATCGCCCAGGCGCGGGTGGCGGCGGCCAACGTGCTGGGCAGCCGTGAAGTTTATCCCGGTTCCCTTAATGCCAACGTGCTGCGCAAGCATATCGATTTTCCGGTC
>JASKKK010000098.1 GCA_030154185.1 Desulfuromonadales bacterium | reverse complement strand
TGTTGTCATGTTCGCGTAACATGTCAGCATTTTACTAGATTTCACCCTCTAATAACACAAAATCCCCGCCCGAAGGCGAGGACTTTGTCAACAGTCTGAAGCCGGACTGGAATCCCAGTCCGGCTTCTTTGTCAGCTGTTCAGCCGCTCCCGAAGTTGGTCGACATCGGCAGCCGGCGACAGGCAGGTCTGGCTGCGGCAGAGATAGGCGGTGGGGTTGCCGTCGAGCATGGTTTTATCCTGCACCAGGGGGGTCAGTTCGGCCAGAGAAGCATCATCCGGAGCGTGCCACAGAACCGTCAGTTGAGGACGGAATCCTTCCCGTGCGGCTTTGACCATTTTGGTTCCTTCGGGATCGTCCTTGGGGGCGGCGATGACCAGGACATCCTGTTCGGTCAGGGCGAGGTCCAGGGCCATGAGCAGTTGTCCGCTGCTGGTCGGCGCATCGTTCCATTGCTTTGCGGAGGCCAGGAGGATCTGCCTGGCATGATCCTCGAGGTCCATATCGCCGGTCATGGCTGCAAGTTGCAACAGCGCCGTGGCCGCCATGGCATTGCCGGAAACCATGGCGCCGTCATGCAGGGTTCTTTTGCGTACCAGGACCTGTTCGGCATCGGTGGCGGTGTCGTAATAGACACCGTTTTCGTCCCCGAAAAGGTTTTGCATATCTTTGGCAAGCTGCAGAGCTTCGGCCAGGTAGCGTGATTCGAAGGTGGCCTGATAAAGTTCGATGAGGCCGAGAATCAGGGCGGCATAGTCCTCCAGAAAAGCGGGGATGGCGGTCCGCCCTCTGCGCCAGCGCCGCAACAGGCGCCCTTGTTCGTCGCGCATCTCGGACAGAATGAAGTCTGCCGCGCGGGTGGCGGCTTCCAGATATTCATCATGGCCGAGGAGACTGCCTGTTCGTGCCATGGCGGCGATGGTCAGTCCGTTCCATGCCACCAGTACCTTGTCGTCGCGGTGGGGGCGGATGCGCGATTTGCGGGCCTCAAGCAGTTTGCGTCGCCCGTCCTCCAGTACCGCGCCCAGTTCTTCCGGATTTACTCCGAACCACTGGCCCCACTCCTTGAGATCCATTTCCAGGCGCGGAATGTTTTTGCCTTCGAAGTTGCCCTCCTCGGATATTTCGTAGCAGGTGCAGAAGATGGTGGCGTGCTGGTGGCCGAGGACTTCTTCCACCTGTTGAGGCGTCCACAGGTAATAGGTTCCTTCGGCTCCCTCCGTATCGGCATCCTCTCCTGAGCAGAATCCGCCTTCCGGGAGGGTCAGGTCACGCAATACATACGTCATGGTCTGGTCCGCAAGCATGGCGAAAAAATCGTCACCGGTTTTCTGGTAGACATCGAGAGCGGCCATCGTCACCAGCGCCTGATCATACAGCATCTTCTCGAAGTGAGGGACGCGCCAGTAGGCGTCGACGGAGTAGCGGTGCATGCCGAAGCCGATATGGTCGTACATGCCGCCCATGCGGATATGCTGCAGTGTATTGACGGCCATGGTCAGAGCTTCGTCCTGTTCGAAACGATTGGCGATATGCAGCAAAAGAGAGAGGTTATGAGGCATGGGAAATTTGGGAGCTTTGCCGAAACCGCCGCGCTGTTGATCGAAACTCGATTTAAAAAGCTCGAAGGCCTGTTCGAGTGGTTCTTCGCTCAGCGAGGTTTCTGCGGTCGAAGGACCGCTTTCGAGGCGTACCAGGGCCTCTCCGATTTCCTGACCCGTTTGCAGCAGCTTGTCGCGGTCCGATTGCCACATGGCGCCGACTTTTGTCAGGATGCTGATGATTCCCGGCATCTCCCCGCGGGGTTGGCGCGGCATGTAGGTGGCGGCGTAAAAGGGTGCTTTGTCCGGGGTAAGGAACACATTCAGCGGCCATCCGCCCCCGCCGGTAACGATCTGGCATGCCGTCATGTAGAGATTGTCGAGATCGGGGCGTTCTTCCCGGTCGACCTTGATGGGGACGAACAGCTTGTTCATGACCTCGGCGACTTCTGGGTCTTCGAAGGACTCCTCTTCCATGACGTGGCACCAGTGGCAGGTCGAATAACCGATGGAAACCAGGACCGGTTTGTCCTTCTCCCGGGCCAGATCGAAGGCCTGCTGGCCCCACGGGTGCCAGTCGACGGGGTTGGTGGCGTGTTGCAACAGGTAGGGGCTGCTTTCGAAGATAAGGCGATTGTATTCTTCGCCGCCATCCGGAGGTATTTGGCTCGTATCGATCTCGGACAGGCGGCTTACGAGGGTTTCTCTTTCCTGCGAGTTCGTCATGTGAGCTCCTTATATATCTCAATCTGGTTTTTGTACAGATTATCAGTAAAGAAACGATATCGCAAATTCCCCGCTTGGCATCGGGGCCCCAAAAAAAACCTTGGCAGCGAAAATAACGGCCTGCGTGCCCTATGGAGTTTTGTCCCGCACCTTGACAAACCACCGGGAGGTAACTACATTTTGCGCACGAAACATGAGGAAATTTGATGCTTTTGCAAAAAGCATCAAATAGGATGGCTAAGCAAAAGGAGGAGTGAAGACTTATGGCAGATAACGCGAAGATGGAAAAAGGGCAGATTTCCATCCATACCGAGAATATTTTTCCCATCATCAAAAAATGGCTGTACAGCGAAAAAGAGATTTTCCTGCGGGAACTGGTCTCCAACGCGGTGGATGCCATTCACAAACTTCAGCACGTCAACCTTATCGAAGGTCTGCAGCTGGCCGATGAATACGCTATCGACATCACCGTCGACAAGGATGCCGGTACCCTCTCCGTCAAGGATAACGGCATCGGCATGACCGCTGACGAGGTGCGTAAGTACATCAACCAGGTCGCCTTCTCCTCCGCCGAGGAGTTTGTGGAGAAATTCAAGGATCTTGAGGACAAGAACCAGATTATCGGCCACTTCGGTCTCGGGTTTTATTCCGCCTTCATGGTCGCCGACCGGGTGGAGATTTTTACCCGATCCTATCAAAGCGATGCCGCCGCGGTGCATTGGGTCTGTGAGGGGTCGACCGATTACAGCCTGGAGGAGTGCGACAAGGATGGGCGCGGTACCGAAGTGGTGCTGCATCTGAACGCCGATGAAAAAGAATTTCTCGATCCATCGAATATCAGGGGAGTTCTGAAACGCTTCTGCAATTTCCTGCCGGTGCCCATTCGCCTGGCCGGCGATGTGGTCAATGACCGCAATCCGTTGTGGACTCGGTCCGGGGGGGAGATCAAGGACGAGGAGTACCTGGAGTTTTACAAAAAGCTTTATCCTCTGGCGGATGAGCCGTTGTTCTGGATCCATCTCAATATCGATTATCCTTTCAACCTCAAAGGGCTACTCTATTTTCCCAAGCTGACCACCGAATTCGATGTCGCCAAAAGCCATATCAAGCTGTTCTGCAACCAGGTCTTCGTCTCGGACAATTGTCCGGAGCTCATTCCTGAATTTCTCAATCCTCTGCAGGGCTGTCTCGATGCTCCCGACCTGCCGCTGAACGTTTCACGCAGCTATCTGCAGAACGATCCACAGGTCCGCAAGATCCGTGATGTCATCAGCAGCCGCATCGCTTCCAAGATCGGCGATTTGGCTAAAGGCGATCGGGAAAACTTCGTTCCCGTGTGGGAGAATATCCATACCTTCGTCAAATACGGCATGATGCGCGACGACAAGTTTTACGACAAGCTCAAAGATCATGTCATCTACCGCCTGGCCGGAAAGGACGAATACACCACCCTGCCGGAATACCTCGAAAGAGCGGCCCAGAAGCATGCGGACAAGGTGTTTTATACCAATAACGAGGCGGCGCAAAGCACCTACCTTAAGCTGTTCGCCAACCAGGGTATGGAAGTGTTGGTGCTCGACAGTCTCATCGACAGCCATTTCATCCAGTTCCTGGAGATGAAAAACGGAAAGGTGACCTTCCAGAGGGTCGACAGCGATCTTACGGAAAACCTTATCGAAGAAGACTCCAAGATCCAGCTGACCGGCAAAGATGATCGTAAGGAACGCAGCGAAAACATTCGCAAGGCCTTTGAAGAATCCCTCGCGGTTGACGGGCTTTCGGTAAGGGTCGAGAACTTCAAGGATGACAGTGTCCCGGGGATGGTGATCCTCTCCGAGCATACGCGCCGGTTGCAGGAAATGAGCAAGATGATGGGTCAGGGGGAGGAAGATGCCTTCGGTGGGCATACCCTGTGTCTGAATGCCAAGTCCCCCGTGGTGGATACCATCCTGAACCTCAAGGCTCAGGGGCACAACGACGACGCCAGGATGCTCATGGAGCAGATTTACGATCTTTCCATGCTGCCACATTGCGCTTTCGACAAAGACCGTATGTCGGCCTTCCTTGAGCGCAGCAATCGCATTCTGTGCAAATTCGGTTCTCTTGGGTAAATCATGGCACCACCCGTTCGCTTCGCTCTCTAGAGAACACAGAAAAAACTAAGGACAACTTCTGGTTCTTTAGGGTTTTCCTTCGTGGTCTCTGTGGCTTGAGTGGCGTAGCGAACGGGCGCGAGAAATGATTGTGATGAAAGAATCTATCTCGCACGAAGCCACGAAGACGTCAAAGGTATCAAAAAACTTAACTTTTCTTTGTTCTCAGTTTTGATTTTTGGTGTTTCCTTGAGTGATCCGTGCCTCGAACGAAGACAATGAGCGGGCGATGAACGGGGCGTAAAGGTATTCGTTGCATATGGCCCCCCCTCTCTGATATTTTAAGAAATGATGTTTTAAAATATTGCTTGGTCGATTCTGGGAGGAAAGACGATATGCTTTTTCGCAACAAGTGCGCGGCTTGTGATTTCTGGACCATCTTTGAATTGAAAACGGAAGGTGACAAAACTTTCAAGGTGTGCACCCATTGCATGGATCAGACAGAGGTCGTCAATGATGGCCAGCTGGAAGTGCGCATCCGCGATGGAGAAAACGATGTCAAGGCTCTGGAAGGACATTTTCCGGCGTTGTCGCAGCTTAAAAATCGCGGAGATCACGTAAAATTGTAACCCGGGTTATGAGTGGGCGGAGCATTTTCCCAGGCCTTTTTGATGCTTTCGCAAAAACTATCAAATGGGATGTCTAAGCAAAAAGCGCCAAAAGCAAGGCGCGCGATTGTTGAACAATGAGGCGTACTTACGTACGTCGAAGCAGCGAGGTAATCGCAGCAACTCGGCAGCTGGCGAGTTTTTGCGACGCCATCCTTTTTCAACAGCAGAAAATATCGGACGGAGAAGTCCGATCCAGAGGGAATATGACCAGAAAAGTTAAGGAAGTCGAACCTATTTTGCATCGGCAGAAATGTGTGGCATGTGACTATTATACGGTCTACCGGGCCATCCCCGCCGGGGATAAAGCTCTCGATACATGCACGCATTGCGGACATCAGGTGGCCATCGAATGGCACCATGAAATCAAGGCTGTGTTTAAAAATTCCGAGAAATTTTTGAAAAACCTCGAAGAAATGTGCCCGGAGCTGAAGCAACTTAAAAAACCCGGCGATCATATCAAACTGGATTGATTTTGCCTTTTACGGTAAAAGTCGGGGCTCTCGAGGGCACGACAATGATGATTTAAATCTGATGGGGCAGGGAGGAAAGAAGTGAAAGCGACCTTGATCATACCTGATGCTGCAGTAGCTGGAAAACGCGGGCTGGAGACGGTTACCGAACTGTCGTGCAACGAGGAGTATTGCGCGACATCCTACGGATATCCTGTTTTTCAGTTGCCGAATGGCGAGATTTTCGACTGCCCCACATTCCGGGAGTTGCGTGACGCATGCGAAGCTACTCTGGAAACCGACAACCTGGTAAAAATCTGTCTCGGACTCGGGATTCCCAAATCCGAGCCGGGCGTCATTGTCGTCGAAGGTTGAGGGGAAAGGTTGCGAGCACGATGCGTTGCTTGCAAGCCGGTAGTTTTAGATTGAATTCCACGGCCCCCGGCCTTTGAATGCTGTGGTATTCTGCTGTAATATAATTAGATGAAGGGAGTCGCTGAAAATCAGAAGCAGGCATATGCAGCTGACTTTAAACCGCTGCATTGCAGATGATGATAGTAGGGCCTGCGGAAATCACAGGACAGGCATTTTTGAAGGGTGCCTGAGAAAGGAGCCCTGTCATGATGATTCCAGTGCGGTACAAAGACGGGACCTATGATCGGGTCAAGGATATCTACCTCGATTATCTCATCGGTGCGAACAAGGTCGACGTTTTCTGGAGGTCGTCAGGCCCGGTCGTTGTGGGCCGCGATCCGGTAAGGGGTCAGCGCAATTCTTCATTTTACCGGGGTGCGGAGCGCAGAGCCAGGGATTCCTAATCAGGATGAGAAAAGGCTGACCAATATAACCGAGAACCTCGATAACCCTTAAAAGGGAAATGGTTTATTTTTCAGATGTAAGTCTGGTCGATTTTATGTTCTTCCCATACTTTCTACGTTCACTTTTCAATTCCCCGTTTTACTGCATTTCTTGTAGTCGTTCTCCTGATTTACCCTGAAATTTTGCAGTGGCTAATTCTGTATATTTCTCTTCTTCGGCTTGGCAATAAAAGCGAGCGAGGCCGAGCAATGAAGATTACTGAACTTTATTCGCTGTTTCTGCTTTCAGAAAGGAAGTAAAGCCAAAAAATCCCAGATCTCCTGTCACTGAAATAACCCGGCCCAATACAATTGCCAGTAGCAAGTCTGCTTCGGGAATAAGACCTTTCAATACGAAAAGAAGGACCAATTCGCGAACTCCAACCCCCGCAGGAGCACCCGGAGTCACCATTCCGGCCAGCCAGGCAAGAATATATGCTCCACATAGATGAATCCATGGCAGACTGCTTCCATTGTCTAAAAGCAAATAAAATAATCCGGAAAAAATAAATCCTGAGACGGTAAGAAACCCGCACTGCCAGGCAAAAGCTCTGACAAGACAAGGTCCTCCATATCGCAAAATCGACAAGGTTATAACGCAACCAATACATATGAATAGGTAAATAGCCCATGTCATTGAAATTAAAGGCAGTATGCGTGGGAGATTGAGGATGCTAAATACGGCGCCGGCAAGGGTGAGCAAAGTTAATTCCACAATCGATGCTTTCGCCAGAGACCACCCAGGTATGCCCGCAGCCATGCCTATTGCCTGTTTACCAGCGAAGTGGAAGATATTACCTGGAGCGTATTTTGCGAGTTGCGTCATTCCATAGGTTCTGATAGCCCAAGTTCGGGACGTGTGAATACCGAACTTCATCAACAGATTCCACCAGGCTAAGGTGAGCATCAGGTTGGCAAAGCCGTATATAAGAATAAAAATAATAATTCCTGACCACGTTGTCGTATTAAAATCTCCAATACTGAAGTCGTTCCCATAGTCACGCAAGCGTAAAGCGACAAAAAGAACTCCAATGATGGTCAGAGTGCTACCCAAAAAATGAAGATAGCGTTTTAGGGACGGATGATTGTCCATTGCTTTAAGGTTGTGGACGACAGAGTAACATAGTCCAAGGAAGCGGTGTTTTAATACAGACCACCTTGAAATAACTTGATATGAGTCGCACAAAATCACTTTTGGACCAATGTTGGATGTGCCCTGGGGTATTGCCCAGGCTGGCAATATATTTACCTCGAGCAAGGTTGAGAAATCGCCAGATTGGTTCGCGTGGAACGCTGATGATCAAATATTTTTTAACTATACTTCGGAGTCTATCTAATGCTTCTTCCGGGCGATCGAGATGCTCCAGTACTTCACAACAAACAACGAGATCGGCGGCATCCTGTTGCGTCTGGAGATCATAGATACTTTTGATTTCGAATAAGGCCGGCGATATATTTCTTTCAAGGG
>JASKKK010000032.1 GCA_030154185.1 Desulfuromonadales bacterium | reverse complement strand
TTTGAAAACGAATGGCCAGGGTACACCCTTTTGACAGCCCCGACGGGGCGGGTATCAGGCGGATTTTGATGCCGGCCTGTTTAAGTATTTTTTCCGCTTTCAGTACCTTGTGGCCCGTTTCGAAGAGGGCAAGCAGATGATTGTCCGCGACGATAGTTTGCATGTCGAATTTCAGTTCGTATCCATCCGGAGTTTCCGGATGAAAACTAGTTCGCTTTATTCGTGAGGCCCCGGGCGCTCTATCGGGAGGCCCGGGGCGGCATTAATCCCTTGGTACCGCCAGCATGCGATCGAGTGCAAGCCTGGCACGTTGACGGATATTCTCCGGGACGGTGACGACCGGGGCCAGAGTCTGTAACGCTTCCAGCAGATCCTCCAGATTGATCAGTTTCATATTAGGGCAGATGAGGACCTCGGGGTCTGCCAGGATGAATTCCTTATCGGGGTTTTCTTTGCGCATACGGTACAGGATGCCCATTTCCGTTCCGATGATGAACTTTTTGCTCGGGTGGGTATGCACGTACTCGTACATGCCGCTGGTCGAACAGATATGGTCGGCCAGTTCCAGAACTTCGGGCAGGCATTCGGGATGGGCGACAAAAGGAGCATCGGGGTGTTCGGCTTTGGCTTTCAGGACCGCGTCGGCTCGCAGGTTATCGTGAGTGGGGCAGAACCCTTCCCAGAAATGAAAGGTCTTCTCAGGACAGTGAGATGCCACGTAGCGCCCCAGGTTGCGGTCCGGAGTGAAAATGATTTCCCTGGTAGGCAGGGAGCGCACGACGCGTAAGGCGTTGGCGCTGGTACAGCAGATGTCCGTTTCGGCCTTGGTGGCTGCTGTGCTGTTGACATAGGTGACCACCGTGGCTTCGGGATGTTGTTTCTTGAAAGCACGCAGTCCCTCCGCGGTAACCATGTCGGCCATGGGGCAGCCTGCATCCAGGCGTGGCAATAACACTTTTTTGTCCGGCGCCAGGATGGCGGCGCTTTCGGCCATGAAATGAACACCGCAAAAAACGATTATGTCCTTATCGGTGCGAGCCGCTTCCATGGACAGGGCCAGGGAGTCGCCGGTGATGTCGGCGATTTCCTGGATTTCGTCACGCTGATAGTTGTGCGCCAGTATCAAGGCGTTGCGCTCCTGTGCCAGGCGACGGATATCTTTTTTGATTTGTTCTTGTGACATCAATACCTTTTTCCTCCGAAAAGTATTTGGCTGACAACAATACTATGAAAGCAATGATCACTAATACAACCAAAAAAGTCAAGTATAAATCCGGGCCGGGTAGAGTGCTGAGTGCTGAGGGGCGCGGATCCCAATCTAAACAAACAGTAGGATGTCAAGGTCTGTAAACGGAAAAAGCCCCCGATCCGTAAAAGGACCGAGGGCTTGAATATTTACGCCTTCTTGTAACTGGGAGAATCTCCCCTTCCTTCGCCGACCTGGCGGCCTATGGACCGGATACGGCGATGCATGCAGGAACGGCAGTCGGCTGCCGTTTCGTCAATACAGGCTTTGGACGGATAGATTTCATAGAGGGCACGGTACTTTTTGGGGGTTAGGTTGGGCATGACCACGTTGGCGCCGCGCGACAACCCCAGTTCCCGTCCGGTCGGCGTGTTGAGTGTGGCAAGAGCCGATGTCGCCGGAATGTTGGCCAACGGCTGAACGAGGCGCGCAAGGGCCATGACCTTGTAGGTCATGAGTTCGGTATTGGGAACCTGTTCTTCCGGAAGTATCCCGGGAGTTTTGGCCTTGCGGCCCAACAGGGTTTCCTGGTGCGGAATGAAGGGGCCGACACCGATCATGTCGAGATCGAGATCGCGGAATGTTTCGATGTCTTTAGCCAGATCGTCGAACGTTTGTCCCGGAATACCGACCATGATACCGCTGCCGGTTTCGTAACCTATGCGTTTTATGGTTCTGAGCAGCTCCAGCCGATCAGGCTCCTGGCCCGTGAGGGAAGGGTGGATGCTCTTGTAAAGTTCCGGGTTCGACGTTTCAAATCGCAACAGGTAGCGGTCCGCACCCGCTTCGCGCCACAAGGAGAGTTCCTTTTCACTGCGTTCCCCAAGGCTCAGGGTTACGGCCAGAGGTGTTTCCCGTTTTATGCGCCTGATGAGATTTGCCATCCAGTCGACGTCAAGTCCGCGATCTTCGCCTGATTGCAGGACGACGGTTCCGTAACCGTAGGCGACGCCTTCTTCCACGCATGACATGATTTCTTCTTCCGGCATCCGGTAGCGACTCAGTTTATTGTTCGCGGCACGCAAACCGCAATAGTGGCAGTCACGCGAACAATGGTTGGAGAACTCCAGTAGGCCGCGCAGGTGAACGTCATCGCCAACACGGGAGTGGCGTACCTTGTCAGCTTTATCCCAAAGTTGGTCAAGAGATCGTTCATCCTCATTTTTGAGCCAGTAAAGAACTTCCTCAAGTGTCATGGTTTTTCCTTTCCGGGTTTGCCCGATGGTTTTACACGTTTAAGGTCGGATGATTTTAGAATGCCCGGTACAATGCGCTTTGCGTGATTAAGAATGAAAACTTTTTCGGCAGGGTGCGGGATACGAAACCGGTGTTGCTGGTATAATGCAATTGCACGCGCATACTCCTGGCAAGGTGGATGGAATAAAACCTACAAAAAACATAGGTAAATAAATATCAAACATGAGTAAAAAAATCAATAAAAAGGTGATACACGGAAAAGAGGTTTTTATAAAAAAAGGATAAAGTTACCAAAGTGTAACGATACCGATAGGTTGCAGCGGACTTCCGCGGGGTTTTGAGGTTTGAGAAAATTGTTGACAAAAGAAATAGGATTAAAGTATGTGTATAAGTAGTAAATGACTGGGGAAATCGCGGCCATGTTGTTGCGCCTACTTTTGAGGAGAGGAGATTGGTATGAAGGTGCTCGTCAAGCTTTTCGCTACTTTCCGTAACGATCGCTTCAAGGAAAAACTCTGCGAGTATGAAGCAGGGACAATGGTTTCGCAGATCATTGAAGAATTGAATCTTCCGGAAGACCAGATCGGAGCTGTGTTGGTCAATGCCAGACATGTGGAAGATGATCAGGAGTTGAAAGACGGTGATACGCTTTCCATCTTTCCGCTTGTGGGAGGAGGTTGATTCATGGCTAATCTGGAAAGCATCATACGGAATTCGGCGCAAGAGGGGCTCGTCTCCTGGGAGACTCAAGTGGCCGCGGCGCAAAGCTGCGATGTTTCCATCGCACAGGTTGAAGAAGCCATTCTGGAATGCGGGCTGCTCCCGGCGCGTTATCAGCGTAATCGCAATATGATTAGCAACAAACAGCAGTTGCGTCTCTTCAAAAGTCATGCGGCGGTTATAGGTTGCGGCGGCCTCGGGGGATATGTGCTCGAGCAGCTGGCTCGCCTGGGGGTGGGAAAAATTACCGCCATAGACCCCGATACTTTTGAGGAACACAATCTCAACCGGCAATTGCTGTCTTCACCGCGTCTATTGGGGCATGCCAAAGTCGATGTGGCGGCGCAAAGGATTGCCGATATCAACCCGGCCGTGACCGTGGTTCCGATTCGGGCCGCCTTCGGAGAAGAGAATGGAGCAGCTCTCGTAGAAGAGGCAGATGTCGTGGTCGACGCTGTGGATAATGTCCCGGCCAGGCTGGCTCTGGCCGATATCTGCGGAAGACTCGGCATTCCTCTGGTGCATGGCGCCATCGCCGGCTGGTACGGACATGTGGCCACCCAATATCCAGGTGACACGACACTGCAGAAGTTGTACAGCCGTTTCAAAAACGGCAAAGGAGTGGAATCCGAACTCGGCAATCCATCCTTTACGCCCGGCGTGGCGGCGAGTTTCCAGGTGGCTGAAGCCTGCAAGGTACTTATCGATGAGGGCGGGGCTCTGCGGCATCGAAAACTTCATCTGAATCTGCTCGACATGGAAGTGGTGGAGGTCCCCTTCTGACGGACCATCTCAGGCCGGAAGCCTGAAAATATCTTTAAAGGCTTCCGGTTTTTTGTGAGTCAAAAGTTGAGTAAAAAAATCAATAAAAAACGATATCAAGGAGTAGATCCCCGGTTGTTGTAGTGGTTTATCGGGGCAGGAAAGGATATTTTGATGAGTGACGACATATTGCATCATGCGGATACCCTGGCGCTGCATGCAGGTCAGAAACCGGATCCGACCACCAAAGCACGGGCGGTGCCCATCTATCAGACCACTTCGTATGTATTCGATGATGCCGATCATGCCGCGCGTCTCTTCGGCCTGGAAGAGTTCGGCAATATCTACACGCGCCTGATGAATCCGACGACGGATGTTCTGGAACAGCGCGTGGCCGCTCTGGAAGGGGGCGTGGCCGCTCTGGCGGTTTCTTCTGGGCAATCGGCCATTACGCTGTCTTTGTTGACATTGGCCCGTGCCGGGCAGGAAATCGTCGCATCGACAAGCCTTTACGGCGGTACTTATAACCTGTTTCGTTACACGCTGCCGCAATTCGGCGTAGAGGTAAAGTTTGTTGATCCTTCCGATCCGGAAAACTTCCGGGCGGCGATGACCGACAAGACCCGGGCCGTCTATGCCGAGACCCTGGGCAATCCCAAGCTCGATACTCTGGATATAGCCGCTGTTGCTGCCATCGCTCACGAGCATGGCGTGCCCCTGGTTATCGATAATACGGTTCCTTCTCCATATCTGGTGAACCCTATTGCTCATGGTGCGGACATCGTGGTGCATTCGGCCACCAAGTTCATCGGCGGCCATGGCAATTCCCTCGGCGGGGTTATTGTCGACAGCGGTCGATTCGGCTGGGACAACGGCAAGTTCCCGCAACTGTCGGAACCCGATCCGAGTTACCATGGTGTCAATTTTGTCGAGGTGCTCGGCAACCTTGCCTACATCCTCAAGGTGCGCGTACAACTGTTGCGGGATGTCGGGCCGGCACTCAGTCCCTTTAACGCCTTTTTGCTGCTGCAGGGGTTGGAAACCCTGCATCTGCGCATGGAGCGCCACAGTACCAATGCCGCCAGGGTCGCCGAATTTTTACAGAATCACCCGAAAGTCGGCTGGGTCAATTACCCGGGAATGCCCTCGCATCCATCCTTTGAGCGGGCGCGGAAATATTTCCATCGAGGTTTGTTCGGTGCCCTGATCGGATTCGGGATCAAGGATGGCGGTGTCGCCGAGGGCAAGCGTTTCATCGATAACCTGGAGTTGCATTCTTTGCTGGCCAACATCGGGGATGCCAAATCGCTGGTTATTCATCCCGCTTCCACCACTCATCAGCAGCTTTCTCCGGAAGAACAGCTGGCTTCAGGGGTTACGCCCGACTTCATCCGACTTTCCGTAGGGCTGGAGCATGTCGACGACATCATCGCCGATCTCGATCAGGCTTTGGGGAAATTGTAAGGATTGCGGCGTGCCGCAAAGGGGGGAGAATCGTAAAGGATCGGGCACCCGCAAGGGGTGCCCCTACAATCTGGTGGTTACCGGGACAGGGAATGCGTAGGGACGATCCTGGTGATCGCCCGGGCCAGACAATCGCATGATTCCCTGGTGGCGAGTGATGTCTCTCGGGATCTCCGGGCAAGAGAAATATAAATAGGCGAAAGGAAAACTATCGTGGCAAATATCCATGACAGTCTCATCGAGTTGATTGGCGGAACGCCGCTTTTGCGGCTGCGCCGAATCAATCCGCCCGGAGGAGCGGAAGTGTTGGCGAAGCTCGAATCGTTCAATCCCGGAGGCAGTGTCAAGGATCGAACCTCGTTAAGCATGATCCTGTCGGCCGAAGAACAGGGGATGTTGCATGCCGATTCGGTCATCATCGAACCGACCAGCGGCAACACCGGCATCGCACTGGCCATGCTGGCCGCTGTACGGGGGTATCGCTTGATCCTGACCATGCCCGAGAGTATGAGCGTGGAGCGACGCAATCTGGTCGCCGCGTTCGGCGCCGAAGTGGTTCTTACTCCAAAAGGGGCGGGTATGCAGGGCGCCATCGACAAGGCCGAAGAACTGGCCTCGAACTTCGAACACGCCTTTATTCCGCAGCAGTTTTGCAATCCGGCCAATCCCGCTATTCACCGCCGCACCACCGCCGAGGAGATCTGGCGCGATACGGACGGCAGGGTCGACATCGTGGTGGCCGGCATCGGGACCGGTGGAACCATAACCGGGGTCGGTGAGGTGCTCAAGGACCGCAAGCCGGGCCTGCAGGTTGTGGCTGTCGAACCGGCCGATTCGGCGGTTCTTAGCGGTGGTCCTCCCGGGCCCCATCAGATCCAGGGCATCGGTGCCGGTTTCGTGCCGGATGTCCTGAATATGCAGGTTGTCGACGAAATCATCAAGGTCGAAAACAAACAGGCCATGGAAACCGCTCGGCGGTTGGCCCGGTCAGAGGGCGTGCTGGCAGGGATCTCGTCGGGGGCGGCTCTTTGTGCGGCTCTGCAGGTGGCAGGCCGCCCGGAAAATCGCGCCAGACAGATCGTCGTGATCCTTCCCGATACGGGGGAGCGATATTTGTCGACGGCGTTGTTCAGCGAGCGGGCGGAGGCGTGATTGTTTTAATTCTAAATTTTTGTGGAATGGTTCTTGACAAGGGTCCGTTTCAATAGTAGTGTTTCGCTTAAGGAAAAGCAGAGAAAAATAGTAAACAAAAGCCCGGCTACTGTGGGCAGAACTTTTCGGAATCTCTGATATGCTGTTGCGCTTCCTGACATCTTTGCTCGTGCTGATCATCCTTTTACCTTCCGGGGTATTCGGTGGGGTGATGCACCGTTGCGGGATGTTTGATCGTGCTCGCGCAACGACCCCGCCCTGCTGCCAGGGGAAGGCCTATGAACTTCCGTCCCCTGACGGCATCGTGCAGTTGGGTCATCATTGCCAGACCGCGATGGCGCCTGTTTCCCCGGTGGCCACCGTCAATCCCAGACTGGAGGTCGATGCCGGTGCTCATCTGGCGGCTGATCTTCCCCACGTACCGCTTTTGCGCCCGATGGCGCTGACCTTTCAGAACCTCCTCACCCGGACGAATCCTCATGCCCGTGGCGGGGGAGTACCCGTCTTTCTACGCACCTGTTCCTTTTTGATTTAATCTCTCCGGAGCCTGACAGGCTCGCATGTCGCGCGGTGGAGCCAGGCAAGGATTCGGTGAATCCGTTGTCCCTCAAAATCCGATTTATTTGGATATCGACCGCCGACGGTCCAGGTAAAACGCTTCCTTAAAAAAACTATATTATCTGAATTTTCGATGGCGTCGCAAAACTCGCCGACTGCTGCGTTGCTGCGATAGTCTCATTGCTTCGACATCCGTAAGTACGCCTTATGGCTCAACCATCGCGCGCCGTGCATTTGGCGCTTTTTGGGTAAGCATCAATTTTTCGACTGTTTACGTGCCATGACGATGATCAGGTACTGCATGGTCAGAACGAAGGCCGTGAACGGTCAGGGCAGTTGCGGTTCGCTCTCAGGACCTTGCCCGCGCAAGGACTCTATTCATACGGGTATATCGTCATGAATATGAGACTTAAGTCGTCCTATCGACGAAATCGGATATAGTTTTGGAAAGTAGGCTCATTTTTCAGATTTCACCGGAGGGTTTCTACAATGAGAAAAAAAATATTTATTGCAGGGCTGTCGACCGGTTTGCTGTTATCGGTATGTGTGATGACCGCCATGGCACAGAAAACCGTACCGTCGCCGGCTGTCGCAACGCAGGATCAAAAGGTGCAACTGGATGCCCTGGTAAAGGATGCGCTGGCCAACAATCCCGATCTGCAGGCGGCCGAAGCTCGTTGGCGGATGACCGAACACAAGGTCATCCCTGCCGGCAGCCTGGATGATCCGCGATTGAGTTTCGCCATGTCGAACTATCCGATCGACAGTTTCTCCGGAGATGATACTCCCATGACCGGCAAGGAGATCCAGTTATCCCAGAAATTGCCCTATCCCGGCAAACTGGCTGCCAGGGAAGAGGTCGCGGGACAACAGGCCTTATGGTATCGGGATGTTTATCAGGACGCCAGGCTGCAGCTGGTGCAGCAGGTCAAGGACGCCTGGTATCGTCTGTATTTTCAGCAACATGCCATCGACCTTAGCCGTGAGACTATCGATATTCTGAACGACGTCATACGCCTGACCGAAACTCGTTACGAAGTCGGTACCGGGCTGCAGCAGGATGTGCTCAAGGCGCAGGTAGAGCGGTCAAAGCTTCAGGATAAGCTTTTCAATCTTGACCAGCAGCGCACTTCGATAGTGGCCGAACTCAACCGGCTCCTGAATCGTCCTGCCGATACGCCTTTGACGCCCTGCAAAAGTCTGTCGGCGACGCTGGTCGAAACCGGCCTTCCCAAGTTGCTGAACCTGGCGCGCAGCCACCGCCCGCTGTTCTCTGCCTATGAGGCCATGGTCGATCGATATCGGGCGCAGCGCAAACTGGCAAAACTCGATTACTATCCGGATTTCAACCTGTTTGCCGGATATCGGCAGCGCGAGGATATACCGGGCGATCCGGCCGATGGGGCCGATTTCGTCAGCGCCGGAGTCAGTATCAATCTGCCGCTGTGGCAGGGGAAGAGGCGGGAAGCCGTAGCGGAAGTCGACTCGGCGTTGCGTATGGCGCGCGGTCAACTTGTCGATTTCGGCAATCGTGTCGATTTCACCATTTCCGACCAGTTTGCTCAACTGAAGAAAAACCGCGATCTGGTGGCGTTGTTCAAAACCGGGATCATTCCCCAGGCAGAACAAACTTTTGAAGCGAGTCTGGCAGCTTACAGGGTTGGCGATACCGATTTTTTAAACCTGCTCGACAGCTTGTTGACCTTGTATCGGTATCGCATCGATTACCACCGGGCCCTGAGCGACCATGAGCGCAGCGTTGCGCGACTGGAAGCGGCAGTGGGTGTGGAACTGGGATCGGCGGCAGCGGAGGATTGAGTTTTTTACATAGGAATCAGGACATGAAACTTTCACGGAAACGTTTTTGGATAATCTTTTTGGTTCTGCTGTCCTTGGTGGTTGGAGGGAGTTGGTTTGCTTTGGACAGAAACACAGCCGACCCTGAGGACATAGCCAAGGTCAACGCCGAGGAGCAGGCCGTCAAGCAGCAATATACCTGCGGCATGCATCCGATGATCATTACCGACGAGCCGGGCGACTGCCCCATTTGCGGCATGGCACTCACCCCCGTCAAATCCGGAACCATCGGTCAAACGCAGGCTGCAGAGGTACCGCAGACTGACAAATCCGAGGGAGAACGCAAGATCAAGTACTGGGTGGCGCCGATGGACCCGACCTACATCCGCGACGAGCCGGGTAAATCGCCCATGGGCATGGATCTGGTGCCGGTCTACGAAGACGAAGCGCCGAGCGGGGCGACCATCGCCGTCGATCCCGTCACCGCGCAGAACATGGGGGTGCGCACCGCTCCAGTGGAACGCCGCCATATGCACCGCAAGATCCGCACGGTCGGCACCGTGAATTACGACGAACCGAAGGTAATTTCCGTCAATGCCAAAGTCGACGGCTGGATCGAGAGGCTGTATGTCGATGAAACCGGGCAGATGGTGAAGAAAGGGCAGCCGCTGCTGGCACTCTACAGCCCCAAGCTGGTTTCGGCCCAGCAGGAATACCTGCTGGCCCTGCGCAACAGGGACATGTTGAAAAACAGCTCCTTTGAAGAAATCGCCGCCGGTGGCGACCGTCTTTTGAAGGCGGCCCGGCAACGCCTGTGTTACTGGGACATCAGCAAGCGGCAGATCCGCCGCTTGGAAAAGACCGGTAAGGTGCGCAAAACCTTGACCCTCTACGCTCCCTCCAAAGGGGTGGTGACTATGAAGATGGCCATGCCCGGCCAGTTTATCAAGGCCGGTCAGGAGCTTTTTCAGATCAGCGATATCTCCAAGGTCTGGATCTATGCGGATATTTACGAATACGAACTGCCCTGGATCGAGGTCGGGCAGGAGGCCGAAGTGATCCTGCCTTTTGTCGGCGGCCGGACCCTTAAGGCGAACATCGACTATATCTATCCCTATGTAGAACCCCAGACCCGTACGGTAAAGGCTCGGATCGTATTCGCCAATCCCGGCCTGGAACTCAAACCCGACATGTACGTGAACGTGCGCATTCACGGTCGGGAAGTCAAAGATGCCTTGGCCGTGCCGAGCGAGGCCGTGCTCAATTCCGGCGAGAAACAGACGGTGTTCGTCGCTCTGGGGGACGGCAAGTTCGAGCCGCGCCAGGTAGAGACCGGCGTACAGGATCAGGAGGGGTTCATCGAAATCACCCAGGGGCTTCTGGAAGGGGAGACGGTGGTGACCAGCGCCCAGTTCCTGTTCGATTCGGAAAGCAAACTGCGCGAGGCGATCCAGAAGATGCTGGAGCCGAAAAAGGCCGAGCCGGCTGCGCCCGAGGAGCATGTCGGGCAGGATATGCCGGAGGAAGATCTCGAGGCGATGTTTGAGTAAAGGAAAATCGTCATTTGTCCCTTGTCATTGGTCATTTGTTCAAGGCTGATGACTGGGGTTTTTGCCTTTAACCAGTGACAAGTGACCAGTGACCAATGACGGGGTTATATCAATGACGGGGTTACATAAATGCTTGAAAAAATAATCGAATGGTCGATTCGCAATAAATTCATGGTGGCTCTGCTGACGGTGTTTCTCATCGTTGCCGGGCTGTACGCTCTGAAAAGCACGCCGCTCGATGCGATCCCCGACCTGTCGGATGTGCAGGTCATCGTGTTCACCGAATACCCCGGGCAGGCGCCGCAGGTGGTGGAGGATCAGGTGACCTATCCGCTCACCACCCAGATGCTGGCCGTGCCCAAGGCCAAGGTCGTGCGGGGTTATTCATTTTTCGGTTACAGTTTTGTCTACGTTATTTTCGAGGATGGTACCGATCTCTACTGGGCACGTTCCCGGGTGCTCGAATACCTCAACTATGCTTCGGGAAAATTGCCGCGGGGGGTGACGCCGAGTCTGGGGCCTGATGCCACCGGAGTCGGATGGGTCTACGAGTACACCCTGGAGAGCGACAAGCATGATCTGCAGCAGTTGCGCTCGATCCAGGACTGGTTTCTGCGCTATGAGCTGACTTCCGTGGAGGGTGTTTCCGAGGTGGCCAGCATCGGGGGCTTCGTCAAGCAATACCAGGTGGCTGTCGATCCCGACCGGCTGCTCGCCTATCACATCACCATCCCTCAGATCAAAAAAGCCATCCAACGCAGTAATAACGACGTCGGTGGACGATTGGTGGAAATGGCGGAAACCGAGTTCATGGTACGCAGTCCGGGGTATATCCAGTCGGTTGCCGACCTGGAAAAGGTCGTCGTCGGTACCGACGGTCGGGGAACGCCGATTCTTTTGCGGGATCTTGCCCAGATACGCATCGGACCGGAACTGCGTCGCGGATTGGCGGAACTCGACGGCCGCGGCGAGACCGTCGGTGGCATCGTCGTCATGCGTTACGGCGAAAATGCTCTGAAAACCATAGAAAACGTCAAAAAGAAACTGAAGGAGTTGCAGGCCGGTCTGCCCGAAGGCGTGCGAATCCAGACCGCCTACGACCGCTCGGGGCTCATCGAGCGGGCCGTCGACACCCTCAAGCACAAGCTGCTGGAGGAGAGTATCGTGGTGGCGGTGGTGACGGCCCTGTTCCTGTTTCACCTGCCGAGCGCCCTGGTGGCCATTTTCACCCTGCCGGTTGCGATCCTCATGGCTTTCGTTATCATGGGGGCCCAGGGGATCAATGCCAATATCATGAGCCTGGGCGGTATCGCCATCGCCATTGGCGCCATGATCGATGCCGCCATCATCATGATCGAGAACGCGCACAAGCATATCGAACGCGCCCCGGCCGGCAAGTCGCGAGCCGAGATTATCCTCGAATCCGCCAAGGAAGTAGGACCGACGCTTTTCTATTCCCTCTTGGTCATCACCGTCTCCTTCGTCCCGGTTTTCACACTGCAGGAACAGTCCGGACGGTTATTCAAACCGCTGGCCTATACCAAGACCTACGCCATGGCCGCTGCGGCCCTGTTGTCGATCACCATCGTACCGGTGCTCATGACCTGGTTTATCCGGGGGAAGATCAAATCCGAGGAATCGAATCCGGTTAACCGGTTGCTTATCCGCATGTATCACCCGGTTGTCAATCTGGTGCTCAAGTGGCGCAAAACCACACTGGTATTGGCGCTTGCCGCCATGCTTTCCATCGCCTGGCCTCTGTCGCAGATGGGCAGCGAGTTCATGCCCCCATTGTACGAAGGGGATCTGCTCTACATGCCGACCACGTTGCCGGGGATCTCCATCACCAAGGCAAAGGAGCTGCTGCAGCAGACCGACCGTATTATCCGGCAATTTCCCGAGGTGCATCATGTGTTCGGCAAGGTCGGGCGGGCCGAGTCCGCCACCGATCCGGCGCCATTGTCGATGATCGAAACCACGATCATGCTCAAGCCGGAGGATCAGTGGCGCAAGGTGCCGGTGGAGCGTTTTTACAGTGGCTGGCCGGATTGGACGGAATGGCTGAAAAAACCGCTGCGCCGGGTCTGGCCCGAGCAGGAGATCATCACCGTGGAGCAGTTGACCGAAAAACTGAACGAGGCCATTCAGTTTCCCGGATTGACCAATGCCTGGACCATGCCGATCAAGACGCGCATCGACATGCTCTCCACCGGCATCAAGACGCCTGTAGGGATCAAGATCATGGGGCCGGACCTTCAGACCCTGAACGATCTCGGTGAACAGGTCGAGGCCGTCGTGAGCACCCTGCCCGGGACCTTGAGTGCTTATTCCGAACGGGTGGTGGGGGGCAATTATCTCGATTTCGAGATCGATCGTGACCAGGCGGCGCGTTACGGGCTGAATGTCGGTGATGTGCAGGACATCATCCAGAGCGCTGTGGGCGGCATGAACGTCACCCAGACGGTCGAGGGACTGGAGCGGTACCCGGTCAATATCCGCTACATGCAGGACTATCGCAACGATCTGCCGGCCCTTAAAAGGGTGCTCATCCCCATCCCGGGGGGCAAGCATATTCCCATCGGACAGATCGCGGATATCCGTCTCAGGAAAGGCCCGCCCGCCATAAAGAGCGAGAATGCCCGACGCACCGCCTGGATTTACGTCGATCTCAAGGGCATCGATGTCGGTACCTATGTGAAGCGCGCCAGGAAGGAAGTTGCCGGGAAGGTCAAGCTGCCGGCGGGTTACAGCATGGTCTGGAGCGGGCAGTACGAATACATGCAGAAAGCCAAAGAGCGCTTCATGCTGGTCATTCCGCTGACGGTACTGGTCATCTTCCTGATCCTGTACCTGAACACCAAGAGTCTGATCAAGACCGGTATCGTGTTTCTCGCTGTGCCCTTTTCATTGGTGGGGGCTTTCTGGCTGCTTTATCTGTTGGGCTACGAAACCTCGGTGGCGGTCTGGGTCGGGATCATCGCACTGGCCGGACTCGATGCCGAAACCGGGGTGGTGATGCTGCTCTATCTCGACTTGGCCCACAAGTTGTGGGGCGACAATGGTCGCATGCACAATCGCGGCGACCTGATACAGGCTATTCACCATGGTGCCGTCAAGCGTATCCGGCCCAAGGTCATGACCATCTGCGTCATCATCGCCGGTCTGCTGCCGATTATGTGGAGTCACGGCGCCGGTGCCGATGTCATGAAGCGCATCGCCGCGCCGATGGTCGGCGGGGTGGTGACTTCGGGGGTCATGGAACTGATGGTCTATCCGGTCATCTACTACCTGTGGCGCGGCCGGAAACTGGAAGCAACCCTGGAGCCGACGGCCCGGGGGGAATTGGAGGAATAGGTATACAACTCGAAAAATACATGCAGGGGCGATCCTTGTGATCGCACATGATTGGAACAATCCGACAAACACCAGATCATAACGGAGGTAGAAATGAAACACGCGAAAATCACCTGGACCATGGCCCTGATCGCCGGTGGCATTTTCCTGGCTACGGCTTCGCTGGCCATGGAACACCAGTCGGGACATGAAACGGCCGGGAACCACGGCGACATGCAACAGATGCAGGGTATGCAGGAGATGAAACCTCTGCCCGGCGTTCAGGAAGTCGATGGGGTCAAGGCCATGTTTCACCTGGTGCCCATCGACCCGAAAGTGCTGCCGGAAGGTCATGAGGCCACCCATCACCTGATGGTGATGTTCAACGATACCCGAACCGGCAAATCGATCGACAGTGGCACTGTGGCGGTGAAAATCACCGACCCCGAACAGGTGATAGGAAAGCCTGTAAAAATGATGGGTATGCAGGGCCATTTCGGTGTGGATGTGAACCTGGATCGTCCGGGAGTCTGGCATTTTCGCATTGCAGCGAAGCTGGCGGACGGCAAGGTCCGCCAGTTTCACACCCATACCGTGAAGAAGTAACTCCTCCGGGATCGTCTCGCAACGATCCCGACTCTCTCCTTCCATGGGCCGTCGGCAGCGGCGGCCAATTTTTTGGAAAAAGAGAAAAACAGAAATGTATCTTTCGAACAGCCCCGGATCTTATTATGAAATTTTTTGAAAACGGGATAGAGTAAAAGCTAACGAGAGATTAAATCCTGACGCCCTTCTTTTCTCCAAATCTACCCAAGGAGGTTGCATTGAAAGATCCTGTATGCGGTATGGATGTGGTTCCGGAAAAAGCTGCCGGAAAAACGGAGCACCAGGGAAAAACCTACTATTTTTGCTCCACAAAGTGCCTCGAAAAATTTAAACAAGATCCTGAAGAATATCTTGATAAGGAACGAATAAAAAAGAGAAAAGAGTCGCGCAAAGACGATCGCCGGGAATACACGTGTCCGATGCATCCGGAAGTGGAGCAGATCGGCCCGGGAAGCTGCCCTAAGTGCGGCATGGATCTCGAACCCAAGGTCGTGACTATCGAGGAGGAAGAGGATACGTCCGAACTGCAGGGGTGGCTGCGCCGATTCTGGGTTGCGGCGGTTTTGAGTCTGCCGGTTCTGGTGCTGGCCATGGGGGAAATGATTCCGGGATTGGCGGGTTGGATCGAAGGGCTGGCTTCTCCTCAAACCCGCAACTGGGTCGAACTGGTTCTGGCTACTCCGGTGGTTTTATGGTGTGGATGGCCGATACTCGTCCGGTACTGGCAGTCGCTGGTCAACCGCAACATGAACATGTTTACTCTGATCGGCCTTGGCGTGGGGGTGGCCTACCTGTACAGTCTGGTCGCAACCATCTGGCCGGAAATCTTCCCGGCTTCCTTTCGTAGTGCGGAAGGGGATGTCGCCGTATATTTCGAAGCCGCCGCGGTGATCACCACACTTGTATTGATGGGGCAGGTCATGGAATCGCGCGCGCGCAGCCAGACCGGCAAGGCCATTCGGGCACTTTTGGGGCTTGCCGCGAAGACCGCGCGCCGCATCGACGATGACGGCAACGAAGAGGATGTACCTCTCGATGAGGTCGAGGTCGGGGATTCCCTCCGGGTGCGGCCTGGAGAAAAAGTCCCTGTGGACGGTGTGGTTCTGGAAGGATCCAGTAGCATCGACGAGTCCATGATTACCGGCGAGCCCCTCCCGGTAGTCAAACAGGACGGGGATACGGTTACCGGCGCGACGGTGAATCAGAGCGGAACGCTTGTTATGAAAGCCGAACGGGTCGGCGCCGATACGCTCTTGAGCCAGATTGTGCAGATGGTTGCCGAAGCGCAGCGCAGTCGCGCTCCCATCCAGAAACTGGCCGATATGGTGGCCGGTTATTTCGTGCCGACCGTGGTGGCAGCGGCTTTGATCACCTTTGTTGTGTGGGCTCTGACCGGCCCCGAGCCGCGTATGGCCCACGCATTGATCAATGCCGTGGCGGTGCTTATCATCGCCTGCCCCTGTGCCCTCGGGTTGGCGACCCCCATGTCGATCATGGTGGCAACCGGTAAGGGCGCGACTCTCGGCGTGCTGTTCAAGAATGCCGAAGCCATCGAACATCTGCGCAAGGTGAATACGCTGGTGGTGGACAAGACCGGCACCCTCACCGAAGGCAAACCCAAACTGGTTGCCGTGGAGGCCACCGGCATGGAGGATGATGAGCTGTTGCGCCTGGCGGCGAGCCTGGAGCGTGGCAGCGAGCATCCATTGGCGGAGGCCATAGTGCAAGGTGCCAAGGCCCGGAAGGTCGAATTAGCCAAGGCCGACGACTTCGAGTCCCTTACCGGTAAAGGAGTGATCGGCAGGGTCGATGGGACCGAGGTGGTCCTGGGCACGCAGACACTGTTGGAGGAAAGGGACATCGATGCGGAGAATCTTCTGGAAAGCGCCGAGGCTTTGCGCAGGGAAGGTCAGACGGCTATGTTCGTAGGCGTGGACGGCAAGGCTGCGGGGTTGTTGGCCGTTGCCGATCCCATAAAAGAGACGACTCCCGAAGCCATCGGGCAGCTTCATCGAAGCGGTATTCGCATCGTCATGCTTACCGGGGATAATCTCACCACGGCCAAAGCGGTGGCTGATCAATTGAATATTGATGAAGTGCGGGCGGAGGTCCTGCCTCAGGACAAGGCGGCGAAGATCAAGGAGCTGCAGGAGGCGGGCCGCTTCGTGGCCATGGCAGGCGACGGCATCAACGATGCTCCGGCTCTGGCACAGGCCCAGGTCGGTATCGCCATGGGTACCGGTACCGACGTGGCCATGGAAAGCGCCGGCGTGACTTTGGTCAAGGGCGATCTGCGCGGTATCGTACGGGCCCGTTCGCTCAGCCTTGCAACCATGCGTAATATCCGACAGAACCTGTTTTTCGCTTTTTGTTATAACGCATTGGGCGTACCCATCGCTGCGGGGGTGCTCTACCCGGTCTCCGGTTTGTTGCTCAGCCCCATGATTGCTGCCGCGGCCATGAGTTTCAGCTCGGTATCGGTGGTCAGCAACGCCCTAAGGCTTCGTCGCGTAAAGTTGTAACAGTCTGAGAAGCGGTATGAAACCGACGGATTCGTCAGGTTTACGGAGAAAACGCATGGAATTGAAAAAAATTGTGGCTATCGTTCGAGGTTCGGTGTTGGAGGCCGTTGAAGAGAAGCTCCGCGAATTGGGGGCCGACGGGGTAAGCATATCGCCCGTAAAAGGTTATGGGGAGTATGCGAACCTCTATAAACCCGACAGAATGGTGGCCAATATCAAAATCGAAATATTTACCCGGCAGTCGGCTGTCGACACCCTCGTGACAGCCATCATGGAGACCGCCCACCGCGGAATCGAAGGGGACGGCTTTGTCGCGGTTTTGCCGGTGGAAAAACTATACCGTATCCGTACCAAAGCGGAGATTCAGCCCCATGAATGGTAATAGCAAATGGTCAGGTCCGAACCTACGATGCCCATTATCAGGTAAAAGAACCCCCCGCAGAGGTTGGTGAAATCTACATGACCTCTGCGAAGTTTCACCTCCCCTGTTTATGGGCCGCCGGTAACGGCGGCCATTTTTTTTTGGCATGATACAGGGACTCCCGAAATCTCGGGTGGCCCGGATAACGGAGCTTCAGGGGCTCAGGGGGGAGGGACTTTGCAAAACCCCTGGGATTCTACGTCCAGCGCCGCATTGAACGTGCTCGACAGGTTCTGAAAGGCTATCAGCCCGGTCAATTCGACAATGGCGTCATCGTCAAAGAAGGCATGCAATCGGGCGATCATTCCGTCATCGACCTGTTGTTGAGAGTCGGTCATGGCCTCGGCATAGGTCAGCACCGCATTTTCCCGATCGTCGAACAGTCCGGAGTTCCGCCAGTTTTCCAGAGCCTCGACTTTGGCGGTGGAGCCGGTCCGCTTGGCCAGCAGGGCGGAATTGATGTCGACACAGAACCGGCACCAGTTGATCTGTGAGACCCGCACAGTAACCAGAGCTCTAAGAGACGGATCGATGGGCGAGCTTTTTCGGTCCAGAACACCGTAAAGCAGCGCCACGGCCATGAACAGCTTCGGGACGCGTCCCCAGAGCAGACCGGGTTTTAGAATTTTTCCGTATTTTCTTCGTTGATTCCAGAAGAAGGGGCGAAGATACCAGGGGTAGGCGGAATATGATCGTTCTCGGATTCTCATGGGGGAGCCTCTCCTGGTCTGACTACGAAGGGACCATCGTGAAGTCGCCTTTCCAAAAACCGGGACTGCTTTCTCTTTGGCATTGCACATGTAATCATCTGGCGATAACGGCATGGTATGTTTTCAGGTTATCCCTGCCACCGGGGATGTCAAATTAAGGTATGATGGCATCATCAATGATGTTTTTTTACACGGGATGCTACAATTTAAGAGAAACAGCAGCGCGTGTAGGACTCTTTGAAAGAGGGGCAATCTAGTGGGAGGTCAGAATACAGGTGTTTTCTCATTTCGAATTGTTGGCACCGATTTACGACCGGCTCATGGGAGGCCTGCTGGGACCACCGAACAGAGAACGGTGGGCAAGGCTGCTCGAACTTCCGGTCAACGGAGCTATGCTCGATGTTGGCGGAGGGACCGGTCGGGTATCGGAGGTTCTGCGCCCCCGGGTCGGACAGCTCGTAGTATGCGACATTTCATTGGGAATGCTGCGTCGCGCCTATGCGAAGAACGGGCTCGGCGCGGTGCGGGCAGATGCGGGACGTCTTCCATTTTCCGACGCCGTATTCGAACGGGTCATGGTTACGGATGCTTTGCATCATTTCCGATTTCAGCAACAGGTGATTCGTGAACTGGGCAGGGTGCTTACTCCCGGCGGGGTGCTGGTCATCGAGGAATTCGACATCGATCGTCTGGCGATCAAGACACTTGCCGTGCTGGAAAAAATAACTCTGATGGGAAGCCGGTTCCTTCGGGCTGAACAAATTCGGGACCTGGTCCTGGCAACGGGGCTGAAAGCTGAGATCGTGGAAGGAGGAAGTTTGTCCGTGCTTGTTGTGGCAAAGAAGTGAAGGTGCAGGGGAACCGGCCCTGGCCTTAGGGAGCCAGTTGCCTTATTTTGTTTTTCGTAACAGAGCGCATGGGAACGCTGCCGCCCGTCCGGTGCCAGTAGTCGCGCTGGCCCCTGAACGGAGCGAGAAGGGCATTGCCGAGGGCGTTGTCCCGTTTTTCCGCATATCCCGGTATGCCGATGTCGATGAGATCGTGTGGAATATTAAGGAGCAGTGTGCGGTGCAGCCGGTCCCAGAAGGAAAAGACCGTGGCATAGTTGGAATTCGTTTCCCAGCGTACCTGGGAGTGATGGATTCCGTGCATGCGTGGGGTGACGATGAGATGTACCAGCCGGCGTTCGATCGTGATCGGCAGGCGCACGTTGCTGTGATGAAAAAGCGTGCCGGTCTGGAAGATGGTTTCATAAAGGAATAAGCTGCCAAGAGAGGGGCCGATCAGAGCAATCTGTGCCACACGGAAGACGGAGGAGAAAGCCAGTTCACCGAAGTGGAAACGGAAAGCCGTGGAGACATCGAGGTCGGGGTCGAGGTGGTGGATGTTATGGAAACGCCACAGAAGTTGAATGCGGTGGTTGGCCCGGTGCCACCAGTAGAAGGTGATATCCATCAGTAAAAAGGCCAGGACCGGTTGGAGAATAGGGGGAATCGCTCCCAGGCGTGCCAGTCCAAATGTTGCTTGCCCGGTCCAGCCAAGGATTGCCTGGACCATCGGGCGCACGGTGAGAGAGACGGTGACGAAAGCGATACTGGCGAAGGTCAGATTGACCAGCAGACGTCCGGCCAGGGGCCGTGCCGCCCGGCGCAGAGGGAAAAGACGTTCCAGCACGAAAAGACCCAGGGCGAATGCGACCAAGGCGACACCCCAGATAAGGGACGTCTTCATCGGGATGCCCCGCCCGGTTTCATCTTTACACCTCCTACTGTACTTACGCGATCATTTCATTGACGACCTTGTTTCGGGCACTCTCATGTGCCTCGTTCTTGTCCGATGACAGGCATAGAT
Source organism: Desulfuromonadales bacterium (assembly GCA_030154185.1). GTDB lineage: Bacteria > Desulfobacterota > Desulfuromonadia > Desulfuromonadales > Syntrophotaleaceae > Syntrophotalea. The sequence goes on along the minus strand of JASKKK010000032.1, from coordinate 9,869 downwards.
TATTCAAGGTCTTTTTTCATCCGCTCGTACTCTTCACGTTCGATTTCCCCGCGTGCGTAACGCTTTTGAAGGATTGCAAGCGGCGTCTCCGGTTCCGATCGATCTTGGCTTTGTCCTCGACCGACGAGCCAGCGGATAATACTCACGATGCCGACGATGACCAACCCCCAGAACAGCAGCATGAAAATCCACATGCCGGGGCTCATCATGCTCCATCCATTCATTACTCCGATACCGTGCATTTTTGCTCCTTTCTTTTTGCGAATTTGCCAGGACACAGCATGGTTAAAGACTAGTGGCCAGATCCGCAAAGTCAACCAGCCGGATTTTTATTCTGACAATAGAATAAAAAAAGCGGCATATCGCTTTCTACGATATGCCGCCCGGTGGTTCATGACCACCATTCGTAGTATGATTTTACGCAAAGCAGGTGGAAAAGTTTATTTCTCCATGGGCTTCATCATGTTCTGATTCATCATGTCTCCATCCATCATGCCGGGACCCATCGTGTCATAGTCCATCATTCGGCCAGGTCCCATCATGCCACCGTCCATCATCATGCCGCGCCCCATGCGACCGCCCGACATGCATGTTCCGTAGTAGGAAACACCTTTGTTGCGCATTTCGATGAACATTTCCATGTGTTGCTCTGTAAATCTGGACTTGAGCGCCGCAATTTCCTTGCTCAGGGCGCGCGCTTTTTTGGCATCGAATGGATCCTGGGCAAGAACGGCATTCAGCTCCGCGCGTTTGGCGAAGATCTGTTTTTTGAGCTCCATCATGGGAGCGTGATACTTCTGCATCAGTTCATTGACGGTCTGCTGTTCCTCGGTCGTGAGTTGCGACATCATGCCCGATCCCATCATGTGGTATCCACCGCCGGGCCCCATCCTTCCCGCCTGACTGCTTACGGAGAATACGAGTATTCCGAGGGCGAGCAAAATAGCGGTTTTAAGTGTCCGGTTAAATCCGATCATGGTTTGATCCTCCTTTTGGGGTTTTGTATTCTCCCATAATCCAATCATATATCCTCGCTTTGACAAGGGGCAAACGAGAACCTTTCTTTGGAACTTTCTTATGGCTTTTTTTAAAAACGAAAATAGGATACCTTGGGATATCGTCAGTCGCTCTTTTTGTTACCCTTATCCACGATCGGGCGCATTGCCCCTTGACGGTTTCCCAAAAGGTTCCATATGGTCCAGATACCGGTAACGCTACGTCTTGTCCTGTTTGTCGCTTTTGCCCTGGCTATCCTCGTTCTGTCCGTCATTCCCGCTCCTCCGGAGGTGATTCACCAGATACTGTCATGGGATAAGGCACAGCATGCGCTTGCGTATGCCGGTCTGACCGTTCTGGGAGGTTGGGCACTCACTCCCCGGCAGGGGGCTGCGTATGCCTGGCGTAACGCCTTCCTGATATCCGTCGTTTATGGAACCTTGCTTGAAGGGGCACAGGCACTGGGGGGGCATCGGGTCGCTCAATTTGCCGACGCTATGGCCAACGCATTCGGGGCAGGGCTGATATATGTGTTCCGGATGTTTCTATCTTTCTTGCGGGGAGCCGAGTCATGAAGGTCAGCACCCTGCAGCTGCAGGACCTGCTTGCACGGTTGGAAAATGGAGCGCTGGTGCTGACGGTAAACAAGCGTCTGGCTCGCTATCTGCGGCAGGCGTACGATCGCCGGCAGCAAAACGAGGGCCGATCCGCCTGGCGAAGCCCGAGTGTCTTTTCCTGCGGAGCATGGCAGCGACAGCTGGCGGGCCGGTTGGGACTCGATGACGGGATTCTCGATAATGACCAGGCCTTAAGATTGTGGGAGAGGGCGATCGAAGAGGACTTGAAAATTTCGGGTGACGGTCTTTTGCGAGTTCCCGATGCTGCTAACGAGGCTTTTAAGGCACATCGGTTGCTATGCGAATACGGGATCGATTTCCGATCCGAGGAAGGGGGCGAAGACCATCGTACCTTCTTGCGCTGGCGACAGCGATGGCGCGACCTGTGCCGGATGGGGGGATGGGAGGATCCGACCCTGCTGTCCGATCGGCTGCAGGTGGCCTTGCAGGCGAATCGGATCCGGCTGCCGACGGAAGTGTGGTTTGGCGGCTTCGACGATCTTTCTCCGTCGATCGTGGCATTGTCCCAGACCCTGCAAAGTCTCGGTGTCACCGTACAGCGGTGGATGCCGCCGGACTGCCCGGCGCCAAACGCTGGTCGTGTCCCTCTCGCCGATGCCGAGGAAGAGGTACGCCATTGCGCCCGGTGGGTGCGCCGTTTGCTGGAAAAGCGGATTGAACGCATCGGTATCATTGCGGTGGATATGGCCGCTTATCAGGAGCGCCTGCAGAGGATCTTTCGGGAAGAACTCACCCCCTCAGCCTTGTTGCCCGGTACAACGGCCGCGAAAGCTTTCAACCTGTCACTCGGATCACCGTTGCTCAAAGAGGGTATGGTGACCGCGGCTTTCGAGCTGCTGTCCCTTGGACGAACCGTATCTCTCGACAGACTCAGTTATCTGTTGCGTTCCCCGTTTGTATGGGGGCATCTTTCCGAACAGCATGCGAGGGCGGTTTTCGACAGAGAGTTGCGCAATTTGCGCATGGCTGAACTGCCCCTGAAGCAAGTCATCCGGTTCGCCCGAAACGGATTCAAAAAAAATCTTGGCCGCGCGGATATTATGGCGCGCCTGCTTGAAACCGTTTTGAGTGCTGACAAACAAGGCGGATCGCAGCTGCCCGGCGCCTGGGCACGGGGTTTTGCAAAAATTCTCGATGCTTGTCAATGGCCAGGAGACCGCGGTCTTGACAGCCGCGAGTATCAGGTTTTTTCGGCCTGGAAAGAGTTGCTTGCAGGCATGGGGCGTTTTGACGCGGTTTGCGAACCGATGACCAAAAATGAAGCGCTGAGTCTGCTCAGGCGTCTGGCTGCAGAGGCGGTTTTTCAGCCGGAAGGTTCCGAAGGACGGGTTCAGGTCCTGGGAGCCTTGGAAGCCGCGGGGCAGCAGTTCGATGCCGTGTGGCTGCTGGGTGCTCATGACGAAGCGTTGCCGGCCCCGGCGCGTCCACACCCATTCATACCTTTGACCCTGCAGCGTCGCTATAAAATGCCCCATGCCGATGCCGATCGCGAACTCGATTTTGCCCATAAGGTGATTCGGCGTCTGTTGACCTCCGCTCCCGATCTTGTCGTCAGCTGGCCAGAAAACCAGGATGGGCGCGAGCGTCAGCCCAGCCCCCTGATTCATCATCTGCCGCTGATCGAACCGGAACGGGCCGACAGTCTGCGGCCGGCTTTGCTGATTCAGGCCTGTGCCGCGAACCTGGAAACCCTGGTCGATTCAACGGGGCCGTCGATTCAGGCCGATACCAGGGTATCCGGCGGCACCGCCATTCTCAAAGACCAGGCGCTCTGTCCTTTCCGTGCCTACGCCAGGCATCGTCTCGGAGCGTGGGGCCTGGCATCCGGCAGTCTGGGATTCGACGGGCTCGATCGTGGGTCCCTGGTACATCGGGTTCTCGAATGGTTCTGGGAGAAAACCGGCAATTGGCAGGCACTATCGGCCCTGGATCCCGAGTCCCTGGATAACCTCCTGGCCCGGTACATCGAACGGGCTCTGGATGAACACGAAGCGCGACGCGGGTTTCCCCTGTCCCGCAGCCAGAGGTTTCTGGAAAGTCACCGTCTTTTGGAGCTGATGAGGGAATGGTTCTCCGTCGAAGCGAAGCGACCGCCCTTCGAAGTCGAGACACTGGAAATCTGGCATCGAGCCAGAATCGGTGCCTTGTCCCTGCAGACCCGCATTGATCGCATAGACCGGCTTGCCGACGGCTCGCAGGTCATTGTCGACTATAAAACCGGTCTTGCAGCGGTCGGCGACTGGCTCGGCGAACGGCCCGTCGAACCACAGTTGCCCCTTTACGCTTTCGGTCGTCGGGACACCGATCTTGCGGCCGTGGCGTTTGGCAGGGTCAGGCGCGGTGATTGCGGTTTTGTCGGTATCGGTTGCAGGGACGATCTGGTGCCCGGGATTGCCGGCGCCGGCGCCCATCGCCGGCTCGGGGAATCGAAGATTGCCGATTGGGCCGAGCTGTTGCGGTACTGGCGTTGCACCCTGCAAAAACTCGGCGACGATTTTTCCGGGGGGCATGCTGCCGTCGATCCGGTCAACAGTCGCCAGGCATGTGAACGGTGCGATCTGCATTCCCTGTGCCGCATAGCAGAACAGGACGATATGACCGAGGATGATATTTTGATATGAAGCTGCGCCTGACCCAATCCTCCGACCAAAACGCCCGCCGGCGGGCTGTCGATCCGGAAGGATCCTTTATCGTGCAGGCCCCGGCGGGCAGCGGTAAGACCGAATTGCTCATTCAACGCATCCTGGCGTTGCTGGGTGGGGTAGAACAACCGGAAGAGGTGCTGGCCATCACCTTCACCCGAAAAGCAGCCGGAGAGATGCGGGATCGTCTCGTGCAGGCCCTTGAATCCGCGAAAGGACCGGAACCTCAAGTGGAACATGCCCGAACGACCTGGCGTCTTGCCAAAGCAGTGCTGAAAAACGACGCGCAACGCGATTGGCGGTTGCTCGAAAACCCGGTGCGGCTGACGGTTCAGACCATCGACAGTTTTTGCGCCTCCCTGGTCCGCCGCATGCCCTGGCTGTCACGTTTCGGTGCCCAGGCCGCCATCGCCGAGGATGCGAAGGATATTTATCGGGAGACTGCCGAAAGAATCGTCGGGCTGGCCGATGAAGAAAGTGCATACGGTGATGCGGCTCGTCAATTGCTGCGCCATCTTGATAATCGCATGGAAAGGCTTTGCGGTCTGCTGGTCGGCATGCTTGGCCGAAGGGATCAGTGGCTGCGGCATCTCTACGGACACGATGCCGAAGAGCGGCGCCGGATTCTCGAGGGGGGACTGCGCTGTTTCGTCGAAAGTCTGCTGCGACGCCTGTACGGTCGATTGAGCAGCGGGCAGCAGGCGACGATGGTGCGCCTGGGATCTTTCGCCGCCTCCAATCTGCTGAACCTCGGCAAGGAAAACGGCATCGTGGCGTTGGCGGAATTGGAGGATTTCCCGGCGCCTTCGGCGGACAATATCGCTATTTGGAAAGGTTTTGCCGAACTCGTTCTGACCCGCGCAGGCACGTTGCGAAAACGTCTCGATAAGAATTGCGGTTTCCCTGCCGGCAAAAACGAGCCGCTTGCCGGCATGAAAGAGGACATGACAAGCTTGCTGGAAGAGCTGGGGCTCGATGAGGAGGCGGTGGAGCTTTTTGGAGAAGTACGCTCGTTGCCGCCGGTGGTTTATGATCCCGATCAGTGGCTTGTCCTTCAGGCTCTTACCACACTTTTGCCGCGCGCCGTGGCGGAACTGTGGCTGGTGTTCAAGGAACAGGGGCAGTGTGATTTCGTCGAGGTGGCATTGGCTGCAGGGCGGGCTCTCGGTGATGTCGAGGTACCAACCGACCTGCTGCTGCATCTCGACAGTCGCATTCGTCATATCCTGGTGGATGAATTCCAGGATACCTCCTGGGGGCAGTTTCTGTTGCTGAAAAAGCTCACTGCGGGCTGGCAGCAGGATGATGGACGCACCCTGTTTCTGGTGGGCGACCCCATGCAGTCGATCTATCGGTTTCGCGAAGCTGAAGTCGGTCTTTATCTGCAGGCACGGTATCGGGGCATTCATCAATTGCATCTCGAGCCTTTGTACCTTACGGCCAATTTCCGCTCACAGGCGGGGATAGTGGATTGGGTCAATCAGGTCTTCCCCGAAATATTCCCCAATCGTGAGGACGAAGCACTCGGCAGCGTGACCTATGCCCCATCGGTTGCGGCCCGTGAGGCTCTCGACGGGGTCGCGGTGACCTGCCATCCCATGCCAAGGCGGGATGATCGCACGGAGGCTTTGAAGGTCGTAGAGTTGGTCCGGCAGGCCCGCCGCAGCGACCCTGACGGCACCGTTGCCGTTCTGGTCCGCGCACGCAGTCATTTGCGGGAAATATTGCGCGCTTTTCGGGTAGCCGGTTTAAGGTTTCGCGCCCAGGAAATCGACGCTTTGTCCGACCGACCCGTCGCCCGGGACCTGCTCGCGTTGACCCATGCGCTTCTGCATCCCGGCGACCGCATCGCCTGGCTGAGCGTATTGCGCGCGCCCTGGTGCGGATTGAACCTGGACGATATGTATGCGCTGTGTGGTCAGATGCCGGATGCGACCCTCCCGGAATTGTTGCGGCAACCTAAGAGGATCATGCGACTTTCGGCGGACGGGCGCAGGCGCGTGGAGCGCTGCATGGAGGTATTGAACAAGGCATTGACGCAGCGCGGCCGGGTCCCCTTGCGTATGCTCGTGGAAGGCGCCTGGCTGGGTCTGGGAGGACCGGCATGCCTGGACGAGGCGGGAGTGGTCGATGCCGAGGCCTTGTTCGGGTTGCTGGAACAGCTCGATCACGGTGGGGACATGCTGCCGTTCGAAGCCCTTGAGGACAAGGTCGAAAAACTTTTCGCGGCTCCCGATCCCGGGGCCGACGAAAAGCTGCAGGTGATGACCATTCACAAAGCCAAGGGATTGGAATTCGATACCGTCATACTGCCGGGACTGGGACGACGACCCCGCGTGGAAGATCCCCCCCTGATGCGGTGGATCGAATTGCCGGAAACCGGCCTTCTGCTGGCGCCTCTGGCTCCGATGGACGGACAGAGCCGCGACCTTATCTACGATGCGATCGGCGACATCGAAAAACATAAAGGTGACCTGGAAACCGGCAGAGTACTTTATGTGGCCGTCACCCGCGCCAAAAAACGCCTGCATCTGCTCGGTCACGCCCGCACGACCAAAGATGGCGACTGGCGTCCCGGCAGTGGCTCGTTTCTGGAAAAGCTCTGGCCGTCGTTGGGCGATTTCTTTTGCGGCCTGGATGACCAGGCAGGAAACGGCGCGGATACCATCGCGGCTGTTCGGTCCCTGCGCCGGCTGCCTCAGGACTGGCATGTTCCGGAGATGCCCTCCGGTCTGGAAATGCCATCGGTCGAAATACTGCGGCCGTCATCGACGGTTCGGCACGATCTGGAGACGACCCTCATGCCGGAAACGGAAGAGGGCCGTCATATCGGCAGCCTGGTACATGCCTACCTGGAGCGATTCGCCATCGAAGGGCCGGATGTCTGGACCGTCGAGCGCGTGGAGCGGGACCGGGCGGTTTTTGTTCATCGTCTGGGACGCATGGGGGTGCCGGAAGATCGTCTCGCCGATGCCGTCGAACGCGTCACTCTGGCCCTTGTCACTACGCTTGGCAGCGAACGCGGGCGGTGGATCCTTTTCGATCATGATCACGGTGCCTGCGAGCTTTCCCTCTCCGGCATGCTTGATGATCGGGTGGTGCATGCGGAAATCGATCGTACCTTCGTGGATGAAACCGGTGTGCGATGGATTATCGATTATAAAACGGGAGACTGCAAGGGCTTGGACGATGAGGATTTTTTTCGGCAACAGGCGGAGGTTTACAGGGGGCAACTGGAGCTTTACGCACGTTTGTTCCGGAGCATGGAGGCACACCGGGAAATCCGCATGGCTTTGTATTTCCCCATGCTCGATGGTTGGATTACCCTGTAAGAACGGCTAAACTTTAAATACATTAGACAACAATTCCCGCCATTACACCGGATTAGACCGGTTTTGGGATGATATTTCTTCAATTCGGAAAGGGGTTTTCGGATGAGATTCAAAGCAGCGATGGTTGCATTCGGCCTGGTGGTGATGCTGATGGGGTGCGGAGAAAAGGAAGAAAAAGTTTATTCCGGAGCGGAAGGGCAGGTCACCGTAACCCGCGACGCCGAGGGTGAACTCGGAGATGTGACCGTTACCGGCAAGGATGGGACGACAACCATGGAATATGGCCGGAAGGCTTTGCCCGAAGACCTCGGCATCAGTCTTTATCCCGGCGCGATTGCAGAAGAAGGGGGGACGCTGCAGGTTGAAGGCCAGGAGGAGGGCGGTTCCGTCCTTTCTGTTTCCGTGCACAGTGACGACAGTATCGAAAAAGTCTCTCAGTATTATAAAAACGAATTGAAAAAGGACCAGCCGCGTATCTTCGAGATGGCCATGCCGACCGGCAAAATGGTAACGATTACCCTCGACAACGGTACGACGGTCAAAACTGTCGTGCTGTCCGAAAATACTCAGAAGGGTGGCACCGATATTCAGATTTCGCGAATTGAGGAATAGGGCAGGACAACGAGACCATGGTGCCGATAGAGACACTTTTTAAACGCCTTGGGCGCTCCCGTTTTCGCAGCCGGTTTTTTCTGCGTAAACACGAAAGACGCTATTTGTCAGAAAAGGGGATGGAAACGGTTCTGGCTCATGGTCTCGATTTTATCCGGCAGCGCCTGGCCCCGGCCAGTCCCTCCAATGACGGGCGACAGACCCCTATGAGCAAGCATCCCTTTTTTGTCGCGCAGCATGCCACCGCCACATGTTGCCGCGGTTGTTTGCGAAAGTGGCACGACATTCCGGACGGCAGACCCTTGACAGCCGAAGAAATCACCTATGTACTGGAGGTGAATGCGGCCTGGCTGCATCGACAATTGGGCGAAAAGGCTAGCCACCGATAGTCATTGTCCAGATTATCTGTTGCATCGGATATCGATTCGCGGCATTATGAAACGATGTTCTATGAAATATCTGTCCATGACCCTGTCGCAACCAACGAAAGGAAACGGAGCATGCCCAAGTACATTATCGAACGCGAAATTCCCGGAGCCGGCGAGCTTTCCCCGCAGGAACTGCAGGACATATCGCAGGCTTCCTGTTCCATCCTCAAAGAGATGGGTCCTGAAATTCAGTGGGTCGAAAGTTTTGTTACAGCAGACAAGATCTACTGCGTGTACATTTCGCCCAGTGAAAAGGAAATCCTGGCACACGCCGAAAAGGGAGGTTTCCCGGCCAACAGTATTTCCGAAGTCAAAACCGTCATAGGGCCGACAACAGCGGAAGGTTGATACGGGTTCCGTTGCTTTTCCCGAGTCCTGGCCGGCGAAATTCGGCCAGGACTCTTTCTATGATGGTAGTGATAAACAGGCCGTAAAATTCGTCCTGTTTTTTTTTGCGCGTGTGATGTGCAGCGTCGCTATGAGCGGTCGCCATTGATGCCGATACAAACGGTCTGTAGTTCGAGACCGGTGTCGCTCTGTTCAAGGGCTTGTTGCGCAAGATGCACCAACCCGGAACAGCAGGGGACTTCCATATGGGCAACGGTCAGCGAGCGGATATCGTTTCGTTTCAGGATCGAAGCCAGTTTTTCCTGATATTCCTGCGCGTCATCCAGTTTCGGACAACCGATGAGCAGTACTTTGCCTGACAGCAGTTCCTGATGAAAACCGGCATAGGCAAAGGGCGCGCAATCGGCCGCCAGCAACAGGTCTGCCCCCTTGAGGAAGGGAGCGCTTACCGGCACAAGTTTGAGCTGGACCGGCCAGTTGGCAAGGGCCGACTTTTGTCCGCCATCTCTGGAAAGATTAGTGGCGGGTCGCTTTTCGAAAGACATGAGGCGAGTCGATGGACAACCGCCAGAGTGTTGATCATGCGTTCCGGTGCGGACTGCATGGTCGGTTTCGCCTTTATTTTTCTCGACGGCGGTTTCGTCGAAATCATCGGCTTCGCGCTCTTCGATATGAATGGCGTCCTGTGGACAGTGGCCGAGGCAGGCACCCAGGCCGTCACACAGATTGTCGGCCACGAGTTTGGCTTTGCCGTCGATGATCTGAATGGCACCTTCCGCACAGGCAGGCACGCAAAGACCGCATCCGTTGCATTTTTCCTCATCGATATGAATGATATTCCGTTTCATGCTTGTTCTCCCGCTGCTGAAGGGT
>JASKKK010000031.1 GCA_030154185.1 Desulfuromonadales bacterium | reverse complement strand
GGCTTGGCTTCCGGCTTGGCTTCCGGCTTGGCTTCCGGCTTGGCTTCCGGCTTGGCTTCCGGCTTGGCTTCCGGCTTGGCTTCCGGCTTGGCTTCCGGCCTGGCTTCCGGCTTGGCTTCCGGCTTGGCTTCCGGCCTGGCTTCCGGCTTGGCTTCCGGCCTGGCTTCCGGCTTGGCTTCCGGTTTGGCTTCCGGTTTGCGCCGGCGCGAGCGCCTACGGGGTTTCTCAGGTTTAGCCGCTTCAGGGGGCGTATCCGCGCCGCGTTTTTCCAAGGCGTTGGTGCTTGGTGGCGTTTCGGCCGATGCAGGCTCGGTCGTTTTTGAATCGGGCTGGTCGGGCTTAGCAGCGGTTGCGGTTTCGGTTTGTTGCTGTGGTGCCGCTGCGTTCTGGGCTGCCTCAACAGCTTTCTTGCGGCCGTGGTCTTTAGATTGCCCGACGACCGCTTCCTGCGAAGTCTCGGAGGCCGAGGCTCTGCGACGTCTGCGCGGCCGGCGTTTGCGTTTGGAAGGTTTTTCCTCTCCACCTGCCGTGCCGGTTTCCTGGCCGCCGTTGGTTTCTGCCCTGACCTGGCTGGCTTCGATGTAGGAGGCGGCCTGCTCGCTTTCTTTCTCCCTTTTATGCAAGTCGAACTCGCATTGGCCGTTTATGTAATCGGGGCAGCCTTTGATATGGATACTTACATCGTTTTTTTGTTCGATGTGCAAAAGTTCCACACGCTTGTTGTTAAGGATATAACTGGCGACATCCAGCGGAACCGAGGCATCGACCCGACCGATATGTCCTTTGGCCAGGCCGGCATGAATGCGGCGCAGTAAGGCCAGCGCCTGGGCCTCCACGGTTTTGATTTTGCCGCTGCCGTTGCAGTGGGGACAGACTTCGAAGGAGGCCGCAGAAAGAGCCGATTTAATGCGTTGCCGGCTCATTTCGAGCAGGCCGAATTGGCTGATGCGTCCGACGGTGACCCTGGCCTTGTCGATTTTTAGAGCGTCTTTGAGGGTTTTTTCGACTTCGCGAATGTGTTTGCGGTCGCGCATGTCGATGAAGTCGATGACAACAAGGCCGCCTAAATCCCGCAGTCGTAACTGGCGGGCCGTTTCCACGGCCGCTTCGAGGTTGGTTTTGTAGGCGGTGGCTTCTACGCCCTGTTCGCTGGCCATTTTCCCGGAGTTGACATCGATGGCCACAAGTGCTTCGGTGCTGTCGATGACAAGGGATCCGCCGGAGGGCAGCATCACCTTGTTTTTGCTGATGGATTCAATCTGCTCTTCTATCTGGTATCGGGCGAAAATAGGGCGGCGTTCCTGGTGGAGTTTGACCAATGCCGCATACTCGGGCATGACTTCCTGGAAAAACTCTCGTGCTTCGGTCGACACGCGTGCATCGTCCACCAGGACTTCATCCATGTCGTCGCTGAAGTAGTCGCGTATGGAGCGAATGACCAGGTTCGATTCCTTGTAGATGAGGGCGGGGGCCTTGCAACTGCTGGAGTGGGACTGGATTTTGTTGTAAAGGCGCAGCAGATAATCGACGTCACGCTTGAGATCGCTCTTTTTCTGGCTGCTGCCGGCGGTACGCACGATGTAGCCCATGTTTTCCGGAATCTCAAGGCTATCCATGATTTCCCGGAGCTTTTTGCGGTCCGACTCCTTTTCGATTTTGCGCGATATGCCTTTGGTGTCCGATTCAGGCATCAGCACCATGAAGCGTCCAGGAAGGGAGAGATAGGTTGTGAGTGCGGCCCCTTTGGTGCCGCGCTCCTCCTTGACGATCTGCACCAGAATTTCCTGCCCTCGTCGCAGCAGGTCGTTGATTCTCGGACGTTTCCCGGGCTCGGTACGTTCTTGAGCTGCCTGGGAAAAGACCGGGTGGATTTCCCCGATCTGAAGAAAACCGAGGCGCTCGCCGCCATAATCGACAAAGGCCGCCTGCAGTCCCGTTTCTACACGGGCCACGACGGCCTTGTAAATATTGCCTTTGGTTTGCTCTTTGCCGGAGATTTCAATATCAAGTTCCGTCAGAGCGCCGTCTTCGACAATAGCAACCCTATGCTCCTCCGGATGAGTAGCGTTGATGAGCATCTTTTTCGTCATAGAAATCCTTCCGACTGCCGCAGGCGGCAGCCACTAAAATAGGTGATGTCCGGAAAATTCCGGATTTTCGGCCGTTCCGTCCAGGGGGGATCGTTCCGCTTGCCTGGAGAGGCTGTACGGAGTCCGCTGGGTCAGCCCAGGGCGAAGGCCGTTAAAACTCGTATATAGGCCTGGGCAAAAATGCCCGAAAAGCTCTACAGACAGGTTGTCAACCTTCCGGGAGACGATCGAAATGATCGAAAAACGGACCAGACGAACGTGGTCTCCGTGTTTTCGAGGAATCGGTCGTCGGTTTCGAGGTTTAACCTGAACCTCTATTGTGCTATAAAAAGGGCCATGCTGCAACTGAGAAATATTATCAAGGATTTTGGAGACAGGCGCCTGTTTGCCGGGATCAACTGGCATGTCAGGTCGGCCGACCGTATCGGCCTGTGTGGGGAGAACGGCACGGGTAAGACCACCCTTCTGCGTATTCTCGCCGGCGAGGTGCATGTCGATGGCGGTGAAGTGCAAAGCGCCCGCGATACGACCATCGGCTATCTGCCTCAGGACGGCCTGGTGCATGCGGGACGCTGTCTTTTCGATGAGGTACGCACGGCTCTCGCCGATCTCATCGCCCTGGAAGAGGAACTGGGGTACCTCGAAAAGCGTATCGGCACCGACAGCCCGCCGGAGATGCTGGAGCGTTACGCCGAGGTGCAGGAGACCTTCCGTCATCGCGGTGGCTATGCCATGGAAGCGGAGATCGGTCGAGTGCTGGGCGGTCTGGGTTTCGCCGAGTCGGACTGGCAGAAGCCCTGCGAGGAGTTTTCCGGTGGCTGGCAGATGCGCATCGCTCTGGCCAAACTGTTGCTGCAGCGCCCCAATCTGCTGCTGCTCGACGAACCGACCAACCACCTCGATCTGCCGGCTCGGGACTGGCTCGAAGGGTACCTGGCGGATTACCCCTTTGCTGTGGTGCTGGTATCCCATGACCGTTTTTTCCTGGATCGGGTCGTCAACCGTATTGTCGAGCTTTGGAACGGCGCAATGACTGAATATCCGGGGAATTACAGTGCCTATCTGTCGGAACGGGAACAGCGCATTGCCGCGCTGCGGGCCGCCAAGTCACGGCAGGATGAAGAAATCGCCCGCATCGAAGCTTTCATCAATCGCTTCCGTTATCAGGCCAACAAAGCCGCCCAGGTACAGAGTCGTGTTAAGCAACTGGAGAAGATTGAACGTATTCAGGTGCCTCCGGAGCGAAAGAAAATCGCTTTTAAGTTCCCAACACCGCCCAAGGGCGGGCGCAAGGCCCTGGCTCTTGAAAACATCGAACACGGCTACGGTACGCTGAGTGTCTTGCAGAAGGTATGTCTGGAGGTGGAGCGGGGTGAGCGTGTTGCCCTGGTCGGCGCCAACGGGGCAGGCAAATCGACACTCATGCGGCTGCTGGCCGGCATTGAGACACCGCGCAGCGGTTCTCGCCTGGAAGGACACAATTTGCAGCTGGCCTATTTTGCTCAGGATCAGGCCAGTGTGCTGAATCCAGAGCATACCGTGCTGGAAGAATTGACGTCGGCAGCGCCTTTCGACATGGTCCCCAAGGTGCGTGACATTCTGGGAACCTTTTTGTTTTCCGGAGATGATGTGCACAAATCCGTTGCGGTCTTGTCCGGTGGAGAACGAAACCGTCTGGCGCTTGCCATGTTGTTGCTGCGGCCGGCCAATCTGCTACTGCTCGACGAACCGACCAACCATCTCGATCTGCATTCTAAAGACGTCCTGCTACGTTCCTTGCTGGCTTACGAGGGTACTCTGGTTTTCGTTTCCCATGACCGCTATTTCGTCGATCGGCTGGCAACCCGCATTATCGAAGTCGGCGGCGGACAAGCGGTTTCGCATCTGGGCAATTACGAGGATTTCCTGCGGACCAAGGCCGCCGATGGCGATCACAGCCATTCGGCCGAGCGGGTCGAGCAGCATCAGTCGGCGTCACTGACGAAAGCGGAACAGGCGGCTGCCTCATCCATCGGTTCCTACCAGGAACGCAAGGCAGCCAAGCGCGAGGCGCGCCGCAGGCAAAAACAACTGGCTGAAGTCGAGGCCCTGATCGAGGCCGGTGAGGAAAACCTCGCCGGGCTGGAAGCAAAGCTGGCCGAACCGGATCTTTACGACGATCCGGAAAAGGCCCGGCAGATTGCTGCGGAGTACCAGGCGCTGCAGGATGAGGTCGGTGAGCTTTATCAGCGATGGGAGTCTCTGCAACTGGAAGAGTCGGCCTGATTTTTTTGTTTGCATCCGACCAGCTTGCGATAAGTTTAAGGGAGGGCCTATGATGGTATTACCTAGAGGGAAATCGGTAAAAGAGGGGGTCAATCCCAACGGTATGGATTGGATTGAAGTGCTGGGAAAGCTGCACGACGGCCATTTTACCGGTTATCTCAATCTGGTCGTCACTTCCGGATCCGGCATGCTGCTCTTCCTGCGCGGCCAGTTGACCGCCGCTCGCTTTTTTTGCGGGGGGGCGGAGCAGGCCGGAGAGAAGGCCCTCGTAAATATCTTTTCCGCTTCCCTCTCCCGTCAGGCCAGACTCGATATCTACAGGTTGGAGCCAGGCCTTGCCGTGGAATTGTATAACCTCATAGCGGGGACTTTTTGGTATGAGGGTCAATATCGCGAGTTGCTCGATATCCCTTATCTGATAGATCTTCTGAAACGGGAAAAATTCGGCGGAGGATTGCGTATTCAGGCCGGTGATGAGGTGGCTCTCATACTGATGCGTAACGGTGAGTTTCTCGGTTTCTTCCACGACGGACAGCCGGGTGTGACGACCGAGGCCGACCTGTCTTGCTCCGTCGCATGGCAGCCGGGAGCCAGAATCGATGTGATTCGCTCCGCCGGAGTGCCGGAAACGGACCAGTCTGATCTGTTGGGGCAAATCGATTTGATTACATTGTGGGACAAGGCGTTGCTCGAAGCCTCTCAAATCGGCTAAAAAATGCACGGCGGTTGAAAGGAGCGTGCCATGAAACGAGAAACTTTCGACAGGATCGAATTGCTCGTCGGGGATATCACACGACAACGGGTCGATGCCATCGTTAACGCTGCCAATCGCAGTCTGCTCGGCGGCGGAGGAGTAGATGGAGCCATCCATCGCGCCGCCGGTCGACGTCTGGTTGAGGAATGCCGAACCCTGGGCGGTTGCGAAACGGGCGATGCCAAAATCACCGCCGGTTACGAACTTGCGGCGAAGCATGTCATTCATACGGTCGGGCCGGTTTATCACGGCCGTCCGGACGATCCGAAACTGCTGGCATCCTGTTATCGTACCAGCCTGGAACTGGCCCGCGGTCATGGCCTGAGTAGCGTTGCTTTCCCAGCCATCAGTTGTGGCGTCTATGGTTACCCGGTTGAGGAGGCGTCCCGGATAGCCATCGATACGGTACGCGACTTTCTGGCCGTCAACGATTTGCCGGAGAAGGTGTTGTTTGTTCTTTTTTCCGAGGATTTTTTCGAAATCTACCGGGAATACCTGCGCCAAGTGACGACCTGATAAACGCCCGCCCCTATCGCGGCCCGAAAGACGGAGACCTGATGAACATCCTGTTGCTGGAACCGTATCTGACAGGGTCGCATGCCGCCTGGGCGCGGCAGTATGCCGCCTGCAGCCGTCATCGCTTGCAGGTGCTCGGCCTGCCGGGGCGCCATTGGAAATGGCGCATGCATGGCGGGGCGGTCACCCTGGCCGGTATGTGGATGGAGAGTGCTTTTCCCGCCGATCTTATCCTGGCTACCGACATGCTCGACCTGGCCTGTTTTCAGGGAATGACACGGCATCTGTGCGGTCGTGTGCCATCTGTTCTTTATTTCCACGAAAACCAGCTGACCTATCCGTGGTCGCCGCGTGACGCCGATCCCGATCGGCAACGGGATGCGCACTATGCATTCTTGAATTTCACCAGCGCTTTGACGGCCGATGCCGTTCTGTTTAATTCGCGTTACCATCATGATGCCTTTTTCGAAGCCTTGCCCCCTTTCCTGAAGCGTTTCCCCGATTGCCGCCCGACGGATGGCATCGAAAGGATCCGCGAAAAAAGCCGGGTCATGCACCTGGGCCTCGATCTTCGACGCCTGGATGGTTACCGGGTCGAAAAGCCCGATACGGAGCGGGTGCCGTTGATTCTATGGAACCATCGCTGGGAATACGATAAAAATCCCGAGGCTTTTTTTGCCGCGCTGTTCGCGCTTGCCGATGAAGGCTGGGCATTCGAGGTCGCGGTGCTGGGTGAAGCGTTCGCCGAGACGCCGGATATATTTCAGCAGGCTCGGCAGCGGCTCGGAAAGCGCATCGTGCATTTCGGTTATGCCAGGGATTTCGGCGAATATGCCCGCTGGCTGTGGCGGGCCGACATCCTTCCGGTTACGTCCATCCACGACTTTTTCGGCATCAGCGTCGTGGAAGCCATGTATTGCCGTACCTGGCCTCTGCTGCCGAGGCGTCTTGCCTATCCGGAACATCTGCCGGTTAAGTGGCGGGGGCAGCATCTGTATGACCATGCCGATGAATTGCTTGAACGGATGAGGTCACTGCTTGCAGACCCGACGATCCTGGCAAGCGCCGATACCCGCTGCTGGGTGGAACATTATGACTGGAACCGGCAGAAGTCCTGTTATGACGATTTTTTCGAGTCGACAATTGAGGCTTTTTGTCTCTCCGAGCCGTACCACGGAAAAGACACCTTTGCCGTCGGAAACTTGCTATAATGAGGCGTCATGAAACACCAGAGGCGGGACGGTTGCGGCCATTTGTATGCCGCTGATCCGCTTTTTATGGCTACCTGTTCTGCGTTGCGATGTTCGCATACGACAGTACCGGCCCCTTTTCGCGGCGAGCGGAACGATTCATCGCCTGAAACATCAGACCTGTCGGAGCTGCAATGAACCACGAATTTGACGATTTTTCGTTTTTTACCGACGACGAGGCCGACCTTTTCGAACTGTCTCAGCAGGCCTTTCATCAAGGGGACCTGGCAAAGGCGCTGGAATATGGCGAGGCATGGCTGGAAAGTCATCCTCTTGATGTGGACGCCATGCACCTTTGCGCTCTGGCGGCTGCCGGTACCGGGGATGAAATGAAAGCCCTGTTTCTGTATCGCAAAGCCTTGCGGCTGGCTCCCTTCAATGGACCTTTACATCATAATTTTGGCGCTTTGCTCGAAAGTCGCAGGGATTATGCACAAGCCTTGAAACATTTGCGGCGCGCGCTGGAACTGCAGCCGGATTTTCCGGAAATCTATATTAATCTGGGTAACGTACTCGATGCCCTGGGTAAGTCTGAGGACGCTCTGGATATGTACGGGGAGGCTATACGGCGTCGCCCTGAAACGAGCGATGTTTATTTCAACCAGGGCTGCACCCTTAACCGCCTGGGCCGCTACCGGGAAGCGCTGGCGAGTTTCGAAGCCGTTTTGCAGCGAGAACCCGCCAACCCTTCGGCATTGAATGGTCAAGGCCTTGCCCTGATCGGTCTGGGGCGAGATGTGGAGGCGGTGGCTGCCTTTTCGGCGGCAGTCGAACAGGAACCCGGGCATATCCTTTATCGTTACAATCGGGCTCTGGCTTTGCGCGGGCAACAGAATTTCAAGGGCGCGCTACGGGATCTCGATGCGGTTCTGGAAATCGATCCCGGTTTTATCGAAGCCGTTTTGCAAAAGGCGGAAGTATTTCATCAAATGGGGGATCGTAAAAATAGCTGGAAAACTCTGGAGTCTGCTGCAAAGCTGGATCCCACCTGTCCAGATATCGCTTGCTGCCGAGGACTTCTGCTGAAAAATCAGGGGGATTTGAGCGGAGCACTGGCGGCATTGGAACAGTGTCTTGCCTGTTTTCCCGGCGACCGTAGAGCCCTTGGGCAAAAAGGGCTGGTTCTGATGGAACTCGGTCGCCTGGACGAGGCGGTGAATTGCTTTAACGCAGTTCTCCAGCAGGGAGAGAATGCGGATATCGCTTATCGCGTGGCCAGCATTTATGCACGCAAGGGATTGGTTCGCAAGGCTGCCCAGTCCCTGGGGAAGGCTGCCGCCCGCGATCCCCAAAAGCTGGTTGCGGCCAAGACCGACGCTGCTTTTGACAGCGTGAGGGAGACGGCTTCGTTCAAGCGCCTGTTCAAAAAGTTTCATCTGATATGAGCAGTGGAAAATATTTCGTACCACCGCATTTATCAAGGATGGCAAAAGGGCTTTTTTGATAGCGGAGGGAGACCTTGACCGGAGTTTTCAGGCCGATACCGGCCGGTCCGGTTTATGTCCTGTTCCGTACTTAAAACCTGGTCGACTGTGATCAATCTTCATTCGGCTGGTTCGTTTTGGGGTGCCTGCATCCGCTTTTTCCGAGAGGGGATATGCGTCAGCGTATTATCGGGGTTATCGGTGGGGGAACGGTAACCGACACGGATTATGAGATCGGCCGACAGGTTGGTCGGTTGATTGCCGAAGCCGGCGCCGTGCTGGTCTGTGGCGGTCTCGGCGGCATCATGGAGGCGGCCTGTCGTGGCGCCTTTGAAGCCGGCGGACAGACCCTCGGCCTGCTGCCCGGTCCCGAGGCGGAGCAGGCCAATCGATGGGTTACCCTTGCCGTGCCGACCAATCTGGGGCATGCCCGTAATGTCATCATCGCTCACACCGCCGAGGCGCTCATTGCGGTTGGTGGAGAATACGGTACCTTGTCGGAAATGGCCATCGGGCTCAAGCTTGGTAAACCGGTGGCGGCTCTTGGCAGTTGGCCGGGGTTGCCCGGCGTCAGCTATGCGGCTGATCCTGCCGAGGCCGTGGCCGCGGTTTTGTCCAAATTGGGGACCGATATCTGATTATTGTATTGCCGAGGGATGTCATGACTGCTGAGACCAAAATGGATTTGACTCCAATTCGGGACTATACCGATAAATTCCTGGGTTGGATGCGCGGACGCGGCGCCGTGTTGATCGTCACCCACGATCACCCCGACCCCGACTCGCTTGCGGCGGCCATGGCTCTCAAGCACCTGATAACGGTCAAGACCGGCCAACCCGCAACCGTGGCCTTCGGCGGCATGATCGGGCGCGGTGAAAATCGGGTCATGGTCGAAAAACTGGAGATCGATCTGGTGCCTCTCGACTCCATCGACCTGAATCGCTTTCCGGTGGTATGCATGGTCGATAGTCAGCCCGGTACGGGCAACAACTCCTTCCCTCAGGATCGAAAGGTCGACCTGGTCATTGACCATCACCCGCTCCGAGAGACATGTCAAGAGGTGCACTGGGTCGATGTGCGTGAGGAGTATGGTGCCACCGCCACCATGATGTACGAATATCTTGAGGCCCAGGAAGTCGGTTTCGGCACCAAACTCGCCACCATCTTGTTTTATGCCATAAAATCCGAAACCCAGGATCTGGGACGGGACTGGATCCGTGCCGATCGCCGCGCCTACCTGAAACTTCTGCCCCTGGTCAACAACAGCATTCTCTTCGATATTATCCACCCAGAAGTACCGCGCGCTTATTTTGCCCATTTCAGTCATGCCATTCACAACGCCATGATTTACAAGGATATCCTGGTGTTCAATCTATATAAAATCGACACTCCGGATATGGTTGCCGAACTGGCCGATTTTCTGTTGCGGGTCGATGAAGTGAAGCTGGTTTTGGGGATGGGATATTACGAAGGGGTTGTCGCTCTGTCTTTTCGTACTTTGCGCAACGATCTCAATTCCGGCGAAATCCTGCAGAAGGTGGTGGCCGGCCTGGGGACGGCCGGTGGGCACGGCATGATCGCCGGCGGACAGATTCGCGATACCGGCGGGGACAAAGAATCCCTCGCTTCCCTGGAGCAGACGCTGACCCATCGGTTGCTGGAAGTAATGCATTGTTATCCGGTTCCCGGAGTGCCGTTGGTATCCGAGTAATCCGGCTTTTGTTAAAAAACGGCTCGCTTTCCATTTTACTTTTCATCCGGAAACTCCGAATGGATGCATGTATAAGCTTATCGGTGTTACACAGTCGATTTCACAGGGGAACCCGTTTCATTGACAGTCGTGAAGGGCTGCGGTATAAGGAATGCCTTTCGTCGAAGAGGAGGCTATGATCCGTTTTGTTGTTTTTCTGCTGATATTGCTGGCGGCGGCACCCGCAGGCGCAGTGGTGGAAATTGGTTTGGAAGGACAGCCGCCGCAGCGTTTCGAAGAGGTTTATCACCGCGAGGGAAGGGCTTATCTGGCCATCGACGATGTCCTGCCCGTGCTTGGGTTGTCGGGACGCTGGCTATCGGTCAAGCATGTCTATCAGATTTCCACTCCGAGTGGAGTGGCTGTCATTTCGCCCGGCAGTCACTTTCTCCGGCTGGGAGACCAATTGACGCCTCTGGGCCGTCCCCCTTGTTTCATTGACGGGCGTCTGCGCATCTCGGAGGATTTTATTCAGCGCCATTTGGCCGGATTGGCGAGCGGTCCCGTTTTTTACCGTAATCTTGATCCCGGCCAAACCGATGATCCGAATCCCGGTTCGGAACTCGATCGGCTGTTTGCCTTTCTGTTGAAACGCGATTCCGACAGTACCGAAGAAGTGCATACCGCTACCCGGATCGCTATCGATCCCGGGCATGGCGGCGAAGATCCGGGCGCGATCGGAGTCGACGGCGTGAAAGAAAAAACAGTCACCCTGGCTGTTGCTCAGGGCGTTGAAAAACAGCTCAAAATGCGGCAGGATATGCCGGTTTTTCTTACCCGCGACGACGATTATTTTCTTTCGCGGGAGCAACGATTGCAAAACCTTGCCCGGTCCGACGCCGAGCTGCTGCTGGTTTTGCACGCCCAGGCCTCCTTTTCCTCCGAACCCCATGGACTTGTCCTTTTTGTGCGCCCGAGTGAAGAGGTGGCTTCCGGCGCGCTATCTTTGCATGATGACAGCATGCGCCTGGCCGAGACCCTAAAGGCTTCCCTGGAAGCTGCGGGACTGCCGGTTGCCGGCATTCTCAGGGCTCCCCTGTTACCGTTGGGAAGGGGCGACCTGCCGACGGTGCTGGTCGAAATGGGTTATCTGACGCATGTGGACGATCAGGCGCGTCTATCCGTGAAGGAGGGCCAGAAAGCCATGTCGGCCGCCCTGTTCGAAGGCATCAACACCTTTGTCCAAACCAAGCAGAAGGAGATTTTGTGAGTGATTCCGTAATCCGTCGCTCCGACGGTCGTACTCCGTCCGAATTGCGTTCCGTCCTTTTCAGTCGTGGTTTCACCCGCTATGCCGAGGGATCGGTGCTGGTATCTTTCGGAGAAACACGTGTCTTATGCAACGCTTCTGTCGAAGAAGGCGTGCCGCCGTTTCTCCGCGGGCAGGGGCAGGGATGGATTACCGCCGAATATTCCATGTTGCCCCGGGCGACCCAGGTGCGCTCCCCCCGTGAGGCGGCGCGTGGCAAAGTCAGCGGTCGTACCAGTGAAATCCAGCGTCTTATCGGGCGTTCTTTGCGGGCCATCTGCGACCTTGAGGCTCTTGGCGAACGCACCATCCTGATCGATTGCGATGTTCTGCAGGCCGATGGCGGTACCCGCACCGCTGCCATTACCGGAGCCTATATCGCCTTGCACGATGCGGTATATGGCTTGATTCGCGAGAACCTTCTGACCGACTCACCCCTACGCGACAGTGTTGCCGCCGTGAGCGTGGGATTGGTGGACGGCCATCCGCTTCTGGACCTCGATTACTGTGAAGATTTCCATGCCGCCGTCGACATGAATTTTGTTATAACCGGTTGCGGTCACTTCGTCGAGGTGCAGGGGACTGCCGAGGAACGTCCTTTCACCATGGAAGAACTCGATGATTTGCGCAATCTTGCCCTTGCAGGGTGCCGCGAACTGCATCGTTTGCAGTTACATGCGCTGGAGGCTTGAAAGTGGAATTGCTGATAGCCACCCGTAATCGCGGAAAGCTGAAGGAAATCGAACGGTTGCTGGCAGACTGTGATATCGTCGTCAAGGGACTGGAGACTTATGACGGGCTTCCCGAGGTTGTGGAGGATGGCGATACCTTCGAGGCCAACGCCCGCAAAAAGGCTGCTACCATGGCTCGGTTGACGGGGTGTATGGCACTTGCCGATGATTCCGGACTGACAGTCCGCGCCCTTGGCGGCAAACCCGGCATTTTTTCGGCCCGCTATGCTGGCGAAAAAGCTACGGATGCCGACAACAACCGTAAACTTCTGAATGATATGGCAGATGTGCCCGTCGGGCAACGCCAGGCAGCTTTTCATTGCGTCATGGCTCTATGCAGCCCTTCGGGCGATTGTCGGCTTTTCGAAGGTCGGCTTGATGGTGAGATCCTGCTCCAGCCCAGAGGGGAAGGCGGGTTCGGTTACGATCCATTGTTTATGGTCCCCAGCTACGGTTGCACCCTTGCCGAATTGCCCCTCGATGTCAAAAATCGTATCAGTCATCGCGGTCTGGCTCTGAAAAAGCTTATCGATCATTTACTTGCTTCACACTGACCCCCTGTCTTCTTTCTCCAAGAGGCTTTTGCCTGAGTTTCCGGCTTTGCTAAGCGAGCCCATTTACCCGAAATTTTCACCAACGTTTCTTTATCCTTCGAAACCTTTTGTAAGGTGTCTCTACAGGTGGATTCTCAATTATGGTTGCAAGTGAGAATTTATGCTGCATAATTTAGGAACATGGTGTCTTTTGTAGAACTCTGTAGTCATTGAGCGCCGTTTTCCCCAGCTGTTTCATTGTCAGATGATTTCATTTTATGCCCGTTCGAGGCCGCGGATTAACAGTATAGGGTCGCAATTATTTTTTCCGGCACGGTGAATTATCCGAGAGTATGATTGACAAATAGGGGTAACCCTGGTTAATTAACACTTACAACCAAAAGGAGGTGTAGCAATGCGAAAATGGCAAATTATGTTGGGCGGGGCTGCTTTGTCGGTCATGGTTTTGAGTGGCTGTACAGCACAGTTGAGCGCCACGGATCGTGAGATGCTCGACAAGGCAGTGCAATCCGGTCAGATGGCTGCCGATTATGCACAAAAGGCTCAAGCTTCCGCCGGCATGGCGAGCGATGCCGCCATGCGTTCTGAAGAAGCGGCTCAACGGGCCGAGGCCGCTGCGCTTCAGGCTGAACAGAGTGCTGCCGATGCACAGTCCAGTGCCGAAAAAGCCCAACGCGCCTTTGAAATGTGTCAGCAGAAATAATTGCAGATTCATCGCAGCAGAAGCCCCGCAGATAAAACTGCGGGGCTTTTTTTAGTTTGCCCAGCGGAGCTGGCAAACCCGGCCTGTTGCAAGAAACAGGCGTCGCCCCGATCAGGGGGAAGACAATCCGAATCGCAAGGGCGTTGCTGGCAACGGCAGGGTCTGAAGGAAGCGATAGGAAGTAAACGGCACATAGCACAAGCGAACCTGATTCGGCGCTGTGGGTGGGTAAGCGTTCTAAATAGCGCAAAGCCCGATACCTGATCAGACCCGTAGCGTGATTGAGGATGGCGTCGTTTACAGGGAGCCGGAAGGTAACTGGGGAAGCCTCGTATCGTCTCGGTTTTTCGGTCAAAGAAGCGAGTAAGGAAGTCCCAGGAGGAGACTTGAGGGTCTTTCGATGCGGTGCGAGGTGGCAGAAGATTCCGTAGTAGTGATGAAGTCCCGGCCTGAGAAAGCGGGTAACCGTCTGGAGGAGAAAACCGGGACGACCTGTTGCATGAAGTCGGCAGGAACTGGTGAGCGCCAAAAGCCTCATCAGGGTGCGAAGGGATGACGTTCATTCGAATGTTTCCAACAGACGCGGCGCAAGACGCACGCTTTGGACAGGAAATCGCCTGACGAGGCGAGGTCCGATGATCGCGGTTGAGTTTTTGCTTTTACTGTGCCATCGAACCGTTCACGCGAAGCCCTGAAGAGAACCGTTCCATATTGCCCGATGGGATAGAAACGAGCGGTACTTCTGGGATAACGCAAAAGGTGCAGACAACGTCGAAGAGGGAAACGCAGGCAAGGGAAGATGGAGAGAATCTACTACAGTCTCTATGACCGCATGCTCCACAAACAGAGATTGCAGCAGGCATTTGCCAAGGTCAAATCGAATCGCGGTGCCGCCGGGATAGATGGCCAGAGCGTCAACGATTTTGCCGCGCAGCTGCCACAAGAGATCGACCGTCTTCTTCGCGAACTAAAGGACAAGAGCTATCGGCCCCAGCCAGTGCGGCGGGTGGAGATACCCAAGCCGGACGGCAGCACCCGTAAGCTCGGTATTCCGACAGTTCGGGACCGTGTTGTCCAGCAGACCTTACTGGACATTCTGCAGCCGATTTTTGATCCTCACTTTCATCCGTCAAGCTACGGTTATCGCCCCGGCCGCAGTGGCCATCAGGCGATCGCCAAAGCCAGCCTGTTTATCAGGCGGTATCGGCGGCGCTGGGTGGTGGACATGGACCTGTCGAAGTGTTTCGACACCCTGGACCATGACCTGATCATCCAGAGCTTTCGGCGCCGGGTGACGGACGGAAGTATTCTGGGATTGATCCGGCTGTTTCTGCAAAGCGGGGTCATGACGGCAGACGGCTGGCAGGAAAGCAGACTGGGCAGTCCACAAGGCGGAGTCATCAGTCCGCTGATCGCCAACGTCTACCTCGACGCCTTCGATCAGCATATGAAAGCCCGAGGGCATCGTATCGTCCGCTACGCGGACGATATCCTGATCCTGTGCGGATCAAAGAAAGGGGCACACAATGCCCTTGCGGTAGCGCGCAACGCTTTGGAAGGGGACTTGCGCCTGAAGGTCAATGAACAGAAGAGCCGGATTGTCCACAGCCGGGAGGGAGTCAGCTATCTCGGTGTCACCATCGAGAGCCGTTACACCCGCATCCGCAGTGACAAGGTTCAGCAGTTCAAAGACAAGGTCAGGCGCATTACCCGGCGCAACTCCCCGGTCAATCTGGAACAGGTGATCAAAGACCTGAACCCGGTTCTGCGGGGATTCGCCAACTACTTCCGGGTGGCGCACTGCCGCAAACAGTTCCAGAAACTGGCCTGTTGGGTTCGTAGGCGCCTGCGAGCCAAGCAGCTGGCGTTGTGGAAAAAGCCCCAACGGCTTCATCGCAGACTCCGGCAACTTGGTTACCAAGGCGAGTTCAAGGCGATCAGGATGCAATCGTGGCGGAATGCCGCCAGCGCCTTAGCCAACTACGCGATGCCCAACAGCTGGCTTGAAGAACTGGGATTATTTGATTTGAGCAGAGTGAAAACGGGTTACCTGCCTCAAGAATATTGAGCGAAGAATGGACAGGAGCCGTGTACGAGGCCCGTACGCACGGTTCTGTGAGAGGGATGAGGTGAGCATTGATCAACTCACCTCACCCTACTCGATTCTGTGTCCATCCGAAATCCGCCGGGTGGACAGGATCTGGAAAACGATAAGTTTTTCCCAAGGTCGAGCAAATAAAAAAATTGTGCTGAGGCATGGATGTCTACGCCGCATCGTGCGGCAGGACTGCGAAAAGGACAGCCGCTGGCTGCCCGCAGGGAAAAAGGGGCGAGTCACAAGCAAGTGAGAAGATTACCGCAGAGATTTGTGAGAAGGGCCGTTTCCAGATGAAAACCAGTTTGCAGACCTCATCTTTTCCGTGATGCCGACGCTGATAGGTGCGTTTGTCTGAACGCTGCTGCAAAGCGGTTTTGCGGATCGAAAAAGCGGAGCGCGGTTTGAAAAAGGGACGGCTATCGGGATACGACAGTGGGCACCCCTCGTCCGAGGACGAGTTCCTTTTTCAGGGCTTCCATATCCAGGTGTCCTTGCCAGGGCAGGCGACTGATCTGTTGCAGGACATCCTGCAACAGAGTTTCGGGGGCTGTATTTTCTGAACGATGCACCTCCACCAGCAGT
The DNA here is from genome assembly GCA_030154185.1 of Desulfuromonadales bacterium. Lineage (GTDB taxonomy): Bacteria > Desulfobacterota > Desulfuromonadia > Desulfuromonadales > Syntrophotaleaceae > Syntrophotalea. The sequence goes on along the minus strand of JASKKK010000031.1, from coordinate 13,806 downwards.
TGGTCGTTTTTGATCCCGGCCTTGACAGGCTGCCGGATGATACGCACGGTGGTTCCGACGGAAACGCGTGCGAACAGGTCTCTGATATCGCCGGGATAAAGTCGCAGGCAACCGTGACTGATACGGCGTCCGACACCATAGGGCTTGCTGGTGCCATGAATACCGTAGCCAGGTGCCGAAAGACCCAGCCAGTAGTCTCCCAGGGGATTGTCGGGGCCTGCAGCAATGCGCGATGGAAGGCTCGGATTATTTTGACGAATGGATGCTGGCGGATACCAGACAGGGTGAACGATTTTTTCCGTTATACGGAAATCACCTTCCGGGGTATCCCATCCCGAGGTACCGATGCCGACCGGGTATACGCGCACCCTGGTGCGGTTTTTCTCCTGCCATACATAATATAATCGAAGTTCCGCCAGGTTGATGGTAATGCCGGGTTGAATGCCGTCGGGTGGCAGGAAAGCGTAGGGTAGCAAAATCGATTCCCCGTCTGAAGGTAACCAGGGATCGGTGTCGGGATTGGCGTGGTGAAGGGAAAGATATCCCAGTCCTGTGGAACGGGCGATTTCAATCAACGTATCCGCAGCTTGTGCACGATAGGTGCGATGGAAACCTTGAAGGGTGGGATAACCGGTTTGCGGTAACAGGCTTTCCTCGAAGGTTTGAGGGTACCATCCCCAGGCGGTTCCGCAAAACAGATATGTCAAGATGCACGACAAAAGCACGATATTTTTCATGAGCCGGATTATAGCGCAATCGGATCGTTTGTAAAAGAAGATCCATAACGCCGATAAACAAACCGCGACGGCATGGTGGAGGTTTGGTAAAAAAATTTAGCAAACCGTCTGACAAAAGTTTTTTTTCTGCTAGTATAGGATGGTTGTTGTGCGATGGTTAGTATACTGTGAAACCGACCGAGATTGACCGCCATTCCGGAGGAACTTGGCTAATACAGCCGCAAGCCGGGATGCGAAGTCGGTTTTCTTAATTTTGCGAGGGCCGTTTTCCCGCTTCTGATTCTTCCTTTTCCCCCTTCTTCAGGCCTTTCAGATAATATTCATATTCCACGCACAATGTTTCGACCAGGCAAAGACGCAGGGGCAAGAAAGATACCTCGGAGGGTCCCAAGATTTCTGCAAATCCGTGACCCGGGATTATCCTTGTTTGCCGTCTCCTGCAATGTTTGGAGAACACGTTCCGTTTGTTACAGCCGGTTGCATTGCCGCATCGGCTGGGGGGTGCCATGGTGAGCCGGTATTGTTTTGAAAATAAATCGGCAATGCTTGAAGGGACGATCTCTGCCGCTTCTCCGGATCTCGCGTTGCGAAAGTTCAAAGCTTTATCCGAGGCTTTCGGCGGCGTTGTATATGAATTGTATCACCCGGGGGGGCATCTCCATTGGTCCGATCAGTGTTGGAGGATGTTGGGTTTTTCCCGTGAGGAAATGGGAGATGACATAAAAAGCTGGCTCGAACATGTCCATTCCCAAGATCGTGCCAAGGTCCTGCAGGAGATGCACAGAGTTTTGCGTTCCGCTCAGCCGATGCACATCGAATACCGTGTATGTCATCGAAACGGCCATTACCTCTGGGTGAGGGATTGCAGCTACGTCTGCTGTCGTGAAGACGGTGGCGCCTGTCATATTGTTGGCTATCTGCAGGATATTAACGATTCCAAACAGTGGCAGAAAGATCTCGAGTTGTCCCGACGGGCTATCGACTCCTCTCTCAACGCTATTGCATTTACCGATCTGGAAGGGCGTTTGGCCTATGTCAATCGCTCGTTTGCCCGAATGGTGGGGATCGAAAAACCTTCTGACATCATCGGATCGCAGGTCGGCACCTTTTGGAAAAATCCGAAAAAGGCCCGAGTGGTCATGCGCAGTCTACAGACCCTTGGTGAATGGAGCGGGCAGGTTGCCGCCGTCAGGCCCGATGGGCAGCCGGCATATTTTGATGTCTCGGCTCATGTGGTCGAAGATTCATCGGGCGAGTCTCTTTGCTACATGGCCTCGTTTGTGGACGTCACCGAACAGAAGCAGGCGGAGATGGAAGTCAAGGAATCCGAAGAGAAATATCGTCTGCTGTTTTCTTCCTGCTCGGACGCTATTGTTCTCTTTGAGGCCGGTTCTTTCCGGATCGTCGATGTCAATGCCGCCGCCCTGGAAATGTACGGATACACGCGGGATGAATTTCTGGCTCTCGATGTATTGGATCTGAGCGAAGAGCCGGAGCAGAGCCGCTTGCGCATGCAGCAGATTATCAGCGGCGCTCTTCGGCATTTCCCCTTGATCGGTCATCGAAGAAAAGATGGCAGTGTTTTTGAGGTCGAGGTGTCGGTCGGGTCCTTTAATTGGAAAAACCAGCGAATGTTCGCGGCCTTTTTCCGGGACATCAGTGAGCGTAAGCGCATAGAGCAACTAAAGGATGACATGCTTTCCGCCGTCAGCCACGAAATGCGCACCCCTCTGACCGCGATCCTGGGTTTTACGGATTATCTGATGAAGTCGGATGACAGCCCGGAAAGGCAAAAGGGTTATCTCGACATCATTCAGCAACAAAGTGAACGTTTGAAAGAACTGGTCGACAATCACCTTAACCTGCAACGCCTTCGTGCCGGTTACGGAGTGGGAGCCATTCATCCTGTAGAGATTCTGCCGCTATTGCATGGCGTTTCGAATATGTTTTCTTCGTCTCGTGGTCGAGAACGCATTCGCATTCAATGCCCCGATGACCTGCCTCCGATAAAAGGCGATGAAAACCAACTTTACCGTGCCCTGCACAACTTGTTGTCCAACGCTATCAAATACTCTCTGGAAGACCAGGAAATCCTTATGGGGGCCCGCCGGGACGGTGACGCCGTTATACTGTTCGTCAAGGACCAGGGGGTGGGAATTCCGATCGAACACCAAGCCACCATATTCGAACGGTATTTTCGGGTTCCCTCCGAGCATCACAACATGCGCGGGACCGGCCTGGGGCTGTCCCTGGTTCAAGAAATCATCAAGGCTCATAACGGCCGCATCTGGCTGGACAGCGCTCCCGGGCAGGGCAGCTGCTTCTATCTGAACCTGCCCCTGTTCGGTCCAGCGGGTTCCTGATCACGGCAGGTATTCCTGTGCAGACGCTTCCTTGTCGATTTGGCAATTCCGCGTTTTTCCTCGGCAGAAACTGTTGACACCCGGAACGCCGCATTGTATTAAAATCCCTCGATCATCTTTGTCAAGCGAACTCGATGTCTCGATAGCTTTTAATTCGGGAACTGCTTCTTTCAGTCGCTTCTTTATTCTTTGCGCTTGCTCGACGACGCGTGAAGATAAGCGCTCTTCAACCTATGCATTGCGGATGTTCGCGCTCTTAAGCAAACGCTTGATTCCCTTTGTCTCGGATATTATTGGCGGTTCTCTACCTGAAAATCCTAACGTATCCATCCATGCAAACCGGCTGAAACCCAATAGGAGGGGGCCATGATCAAGATTAATTTTGAAAATATGGGGGGATTGGTGCCGGCCATCATCCAGGACTTTAAGACCAATGAAGTTCTGATGGTGGCTTTTCTGGACGAAAAAGCCCTGGACCTGACTTTGGAAACGGGTAAAACCTGGTTTTTCAGCCGCAGCCGAAATAAGTACTGGATGAAAGGCGAGCAATCCGGTAACACTCAGGAAGTCAAAGAGGTGTTGACCGATTGTGACAGCGATGCGCTGGTGATCAAGGTAAAGCAGAACGGTGGAGCAGCCTGCCACACCGGCAATCGCAGTTGTTTTTATGTCCGGTGGGAAAACGGGGAATGGGTGGAACATTCCGAACCGCTGTTCGATCCCGACGAAGTGTATAAAAAATGAATGTGCAGCTTGAACTGGAAATCTCGAAAGGCAATTTGGAACGGACTAATCTTTGTCGACATCGCATCATGCGGCAGGACTGTGAAATGGACGGTCTGCGGCCCCTCGAAGGGCAGGGGACGATTCGCGTCACAAGCAAGTGGGAAGATTAACGCAGAGACTTGGGGAAAGGCCGTTTCAGGATAAAAACAAGTTAACTAATAGGGAGATGTTTCATGGAGAGAACCCTGGCTATCGTCAAACCCGATGCTTTCGCCGCCGGCCACGCCGGCCGGATTCTGGCTCGAATTTATCAAGAAGGCTTTAATGTCGTCGGTATGAAAAAGCTTTTTCTCAGTGAGAAACAGGCTGCGGGATTTTATCATGTACACGAAAGCAAGCCTTTTTTCGATGATCTTAAAGGGTTTATGAGCAGCGGTCCTTGCCTTGTCATGGTGCTGGAATCTGACGGCGCGATCCGCAAGTGGCGTGACCTTATGGGAGCCACCAATCCGTCCGATGCCGGTGCCGGTACGCTGCGCAAGGAGTTCGGCACCTCTCTGGGGCGCAACGCGGTCCATGGTTCGGATGCGCCGGAGACTGCGGCCTTCGAGGTGGGATATTTCTTTTCCGGACTCGAACTGCTTTGATGCCGCTTTTTTGAACGGATAGGGCCTTGTGCCCTGGAAGCCCTTCGGATACAATCTGGGGGGCTTTTTTATAAGAATCCGGCATATTTGCGCCACCGCTATGGAACCATTTATGGATCACGATACACGAATCGACCTGAAAAATTTCAATCTGGAAGAGTTGACGGAGTTTCTGGCCGGCATGGGCAAGGAACGTTTTCGAGCCGGCCAGGTCATGCGTTGGATGTATGGCCGTCTGGTTGACGATTTCGATGCCATGAGCGACTTGTCCAAGGTCTTGCGGGCCGAGTTGCAGCAACGGACACGGATATCCCGCCTGGTTCCGGAGACGACGGAGGAAAGTCGCGACGGGACGCGCAAGTACCTGTTTCGACTGGAAGACAAAGAGACGATTGAATCGGTCCGTATCCCTATGGAGGGGGACCGGGCCACCTTGTGCATTTCTACCCAGGTCGGTTGTGCCATGGGATGTGTTTTCTGCCATACCGGCAGCTTTGGTTTGGTGCGCAACCTGACTCCGGGGGAAATCGTCAACCAGGTCTGTGCAGCCATGCAGGACGGTCCGGTCAACAACATCGTACTGATGGGCATGGGCGAACCGCTGCACAATCTCGACAACGTTATTAAGGCGCTGCAGATATTCTATATGCCCGAAGGCCTCGATTTCGGGCCGCGCAAAGTAACCCTGTCGACTGCCGGTCTGGTGCCGGAAATGCTGGAGTTGGGCCGACGCATTCGAGTCAATCTGGCCGTGTCGCTCAATGCGACGACCGACGAGGTGCGCAGTCGCCTCATGCCGGTCAACCGGCGTTATCCCTTGAAACAGCTCATGCAAGCCTGTCGGGAATTTCCTCTTCAGCCACGGCAGCGCATAACCTTTGAATACATTCTGATACGGGACGTTAACGACTCCGATCAGGATGCGAGGCGCCTGGTAAGGCTTTTACATGGCATTAAGGCGAAAGTCAATCTCATCCCTTTTAACGAGCATGCAGCGTCGCCTTTCGGGGCGCCGTCGGAGGAGCGAGTTTCCCGCTTTCAGGGTATTCTGCTCGATCGCGGCATGGTTGCTATCCGTCGGGCCAGCAAAGGGCAGGACATATCTGCGGCCTGCGGACAGCTCAAGGGCAAGTTGTCTGATTTGCAGCATGCCGACACCGGGGGCGTTCCCAAATTGCTTTCGCAGGAGAAAGGTAGGCGTACATGAAACAGACGACAGTAGGGGTTATTGGCGGCAGCGGCCTGTACGATATGGAAGGCCTTACCGATGTCCGGGAAGTTGCGGTTCACACTCCTTTCGGCGCACCGTCCGATGTCTTCATTACCGGTATGCTCGATGGCGTAAAGATGGTTTTTCTGCCCAGGCACGGACGGGGACACCGGCTGCTGCCTTCCGAAGTACCTTACCGCGCAAATATTCACGGCATGAAACAGTTGGGCGTCGAACGAATCATTTCCGTATCGGCTGTTGGCAGCATGCGTAAGGAGATCGTTCCGGGCCACATCGTCATACCTGATCAGTTTTTCGATCGGACTCAGGGCAAGCGTGCTTCCACCTTCTTCGGGGAGGGAATCGTCGGGCATGTGCAGTTTGCCGATCCGGTTTGTCCGGATCTTTCCCGGCTGCTGGCTACATCCGCCCGCCGTGTCGAGGCTACCGTTCACGAAGGTGGAACCTATCTGTGCATCGAAGGGCCCAATTTTTCCACGCGTGCAGAGTCCAGGATTTATCGGAATTGGGGCGTGGACATTATCGGGATGACCAACCTGCCCGAAGCTCGTTTGGCCCGCGAAGCGGAAATCTGCTACGGCACCGTGGCCCTGGCCACCGATTACGACTGCTGGCACGAAGGGCATGACGATGTTTCCGTCGACGCGGTGATCGCCATCATCCAACAGAACGTCACCACGGCCCGGCGCATTATTCGCGAAGCTGTCGGCAGCATGAGCGAAGACAGCCATTGCGCGTGCGGTGAGGCCTTGCGATATGCCATCATGACATCCGCGGACGCCATTCCCTTGGCAACCAGGGCCCGTTTGGGGCTACTCATCGACAAGTATCTCTGATTATTGATGGCGTGCAAAAATCGCCAACTGCTGGATTGCTGCAATTGCCTCGCATTTGATGCTTTTGGCGAATGCATCAATTATTATATTTCGGTTTTTGCCGAGAAAGAGGTATTCATGACTCGAAAGACGCTGTGCTCAAGGTGGGGATGGTTGCTGTTGGCCCTGTTTGTCGCAGGCTGTACACCTGCCGGTGGTTCGCGTACCGGAGCAAAGCAAAATGCCAAGGTGCAATACACTCTCGGCGTTGCCGAGCTGAAAAACAACAATCCGACCATGGCTCTGGCGAAGTTTCTGGAAGCGGAAAAATTCGATAAAAACGATCCGGATATTCAGGAGGGGCTGGCGCAGGCATACCAGCGCAAGGGAGCATTTGCCGAGGCGGAAAAACATTATCTGAAAGCTATCGATTTGCGTTCGGATGAGCCGCGTTATTTCAACAACCTCGGTGCTCTTTATCTGGACATGCAGCGCCCTGACGAGGCCTTGGTTTATCTCGAAAAAGCTGCACGAAATCTGTTGTTTCCCAATCCTGAAATCTCCTTGACCGGTATCGGTATCGCACATTTTCAGAAAAATGACTATCCGGCAGCGATTTCGGCATACCGTGAAGCTCTGAGCAAGAATCCGCAATACGTCGAAGCCTATCTGCGTCTTGGGGAAGTCTTAAGCGCTGCGGGGCAGGTTGACCGAAGCCTTGTCGAATACCGCAAAGCGCTTGCTCTGGCGCCTGAATATGGTCGATTGCACTTTTATATGGGGCTGGCATTTATGAAAAACGGGGATGTTGAACAGGCTCGTCAAGCTTTTTCCAAGGTGCGACAGTTGATACCCGAGACGGAAATGGGGCTGCGGGCCGGGAATTATCTGGATATTTTGCAGTGAGGTGGATTTCTTCTTAGACGGCTTCATGTCCGATTTTTCTGCCGATCTGCCGTTTTGTCGTCACGGCGTAAATAAAGGCTGTTTGCGCACGAACGCCTGGTCGGTTTGCCCCATTGAACAGTTGTTGGTTTGCCATCCTGTGGATTTGAAGATGTTTCGCCATCGATTTCGTATGGACATGCGCTATGACCGATATGCTTGAAAATTCCGCTGATAGTCAACCTGAAGAAACCGTGGAAGAAATACCGCCGGTACCGGAACTGGGAACGCGGCTTAAGACGGCCCGTGAAGATCTCGGTCTCAGTTTGCAGGAGGTGGCACAACGAACCCGTATACGCAGGGTTTTTTTACAGGCTTTCGAAAACGGCGATTACGAGCAACTGCCCGCCACTGCTTATGCGATCGGGTTCTTGCGCCAGTATGCCGCCCTTCTCGGACTCGACGAGGAGCGGGTCGTCGGGGATTACAGAAGTGTCGCCTTGCCGGCCGGTGGCGTTAATAGAAGGCATGCTGAACCGGACCCCGCCCGAAATGATATCCCGTCGCCTTCCAAAAAAAGCGTCTTCCGTGGCTGGTTGTGGCTTGCAGTTACGGTAGCGATATTGGTCGCCTTGGGCTTGGCCTATTTCATGTCCGGGGCTCGACGTGCTTTTTCTCTGAATGAGACCCCGCCTTCTCCTGCAGCCGAACTCCTGTCGGCTTCAGCAAACATTGATGGGAAAACGACGAAAACCCCGAAAGACCCGAAACTGCAGGCCTTTGTTGCGGATGATTCTGAACCGGTTTCTTTGGCAGGGACTCCGTCGCAGGAACTGGAGACGGCACCCGATGCAACCGCAGCGCAGATAAGTCGCGGTGAGTCGGAGCGGGCCCTCCGGTTTTCTCTATCACAAGGCGGCAGTGTCCTGCGCCTTGCAAGTAAAGGGCTCGGATGGGTGGAAATGGAAGCAGATGGACGGCCCCTGCAGAACTATGACATGCAACCGGGTACGTCCCTGGAATGGACCATAAACGATTTTGCAAAAATCCGTTTCGATATTTCCGGTGGTGTACAGGCCTGGCTCGACGACAGCGAAGTGTCTTTGCCCGATGCCGGAACGGTTTATCTCGGCGCATCCGGAGATGATCCAGCAGCCTCTGCTGCGCTAGACAAAGCCGGAGCAAGCTGACATGCAGCCGGGGGGAGGCGAGGATAAACTGCTTGCGGCAGTCGAAACCGTGCAAAAGCATTGCGGACCGAGACCCTTTGATTTCGGGTTGGTTCTGGGGTCCGGTCTCGGCGACATTGCCGCCTGTGTCGAAAGCGGCGTTTCATGGGGATATCGTGAGTTTTCCTGTTTTCCACCGCTGACGGTTGCGGGGCATGCCTGTCGTTTGACCGCGGGGTCTTTTCATGGCCGGCGGGTCCTGGTTTTTCAGGGTCGGTATCATATGTACCAGGGACTCACGGCCTGGCAGACAACCTTGCCCGTGCGCCTGGCACATGCCCTGGGCTGTCGTCGCATGCTGCTGACCAATGCCGTGGGCGGCATTCATTCGGAACTGGTGCCCGGACGGTTCATGTTTATTGCTGATCATCTGAATCTACAGGGTGATAATCCTCTTCGCGGTATGGGAGGTAATCCCTTCATAGATCTTTCCGACCTTTATGCCACCGAACTTTTCCCTCGCCTGCGGGCCGACGTGCAACCGAGCGGGATCATGCTTCAAAAAGGAGTTCTTGCGGCTGTGGTCGGGCCTTCCTATGAGACTCCCGCCGAAGTACGCGCTCTGAAACAGCTCGGTGCCGACGCCGTTTCCATGTCCTTGGTTCCCGAAGCCATCATGGCCCGATATCTCGGTATGGGGGTGGTGGGGTTGAGCTTTGTCAGCAACCGTGCCGCCGGGCTGAGCGGGATGCGCCTCTGCCACGAGGATGTTCTCACCGTCGGGCGCAGCGCTACGGATGACTTGTCCGTTATGATTGAATCCCTTTGTCGCTTATGGTTCGACAGTGGTTCCAAGACGAAGTAAAGTCTATTAAAAAACTTGCAAGTATCCGAAAACATAAGAAAAACATAGACTTTAAAAGATTCTTCCATGGCTTGACAGGCTGGTCGCCGATGGTATGCTTTAGGCAAATCTCGGAAGGGGGGTGTCGGTGTGCGGAATCGGGAAAAAGTACTGGTGGTGGATGACGAGGAGAATGCGCGTATTGCCCTTCGAGCCATCCTGCAACAGGAAGGTTATCAGGTCGACAGCGTGGCCAATGGATACGAGGCTCTCGAGTTCTTGCGCCAGCACAAGGTCAACGTGGTGATCAGTGATCTTAAAATGCCCGAGATGAACGGGCTTTCCTTTTTGCGTGAACTGAATCGTCGCTATCCCAGCACCAGGGTAATCATGGTAACGGCTTATGGCGGTGTCGAGTCTTATCTTGAGGCCATTCAACTCGGTGCCTTCGAATATATCCACAAACCCGTCAAAGTGGACGAACTCAAATTCATTATGCATAAGATGCTCACGGAGGAGCGTCCTGCCAGCACCAATTGATACTGTTCGGGGAGTCACAATGAAAGAATTCAAGACTATACTGTTTGCCACTGATTTTTCCGAGAATTCCGAGTATGCGTTCAAATACGCCTTGGACATGGCAAGGAAATACCAATCGCTGCTGGTCATCGTGCATGTGATTAACGAACCGGTTGATCTGCGGGGTTTTTACGTTCCCCACATCTCCTTCGAATCCCTCGAGGAGGAGATTGAGGAGGGGGCGCGCAAGATGATGGAAAAATTCTGTCGCATGCATATCGGCGATTATGAAAACTACCAGACCTTTATCGTTCCGGGAATTCCCTACGACGAAATCATCAAGAAGTCCATGGATTTGCCCGCCGATCTTATCATCATGGGCACTCAAGGACGTTCCGGCCTGGATCATGTTCTGTTCGGCAGCACTGCGGAGAAGGTTGTGCGCAAATCTCCCGTACCGGTCATGACAGTACGTGTTCCAACCTGATTCAGATTGAATGCCAGTTTTCCGAAGGGCGACTTTGTGTCGCCCTTTTTGTTTGTCGGTTCCCGATCAGCAATGCTTTTTCAACCATTTCCCCCTTGCATAAACGAATTGTGCAAGGTTATTGTTAGACGTTGAGACAGGTTTGCATCCAAGATTTCCATGCCGGCTTTAGGATCGAAACAGGCGAAATTTTTTCACTGATTCGTCTGGTGGTGAGAGTTTGTTTTTTCACTTAAATTTTGAGTCTTTCAAGGAGACGGGGATGTCCAACCGGATTCTGGTGGTGGATGACGAAGCAATCATTTTGCAACTTGCCACCATGGTATTGACAAGTCGAGGTTTCGAGGTTCTTACCGCCAGCAGCGGCCGGGAGTGTCTGGAAATAGTCGAACGCGAAACTCCCGCGCTTGTATTGTTGGACTATATGATGCCTGTCATGGACGGCATGACGACATTGCATCAGTTGCGAAAACAGCATCCGGATACCTATGTTATCATGCTGACCGGCAAGGGGAGCGAGCAGATCGCCGTCGAGGTAATGAAAGCCGGCGCTGCCGATTATATTCTCAAACCTTTTAAGAATCAGGATCTGGTCGAGCGGATCGAGAACGTATTACGCATTCGGCGCATCGAGATCCATAACCGTGAACTGCGAGAAGAACGGGAACGCCTTTTAAACCAGATCGAAGGCTGGAATCTCGAATTGGAAAGGCGGGTTGCGGAAAAAACCCGCGAACTCGAATTGGCGCATGTGGAAATCCTGCAGGCCGAAAAACTGGCCGCACTTGGACATGTCTCGGCAGGCATGGCACATGAAATTCGCAACCCACTCAATGCCATCGGCTTGTTTGCTCAGATTCTCAAACCGGCTCTCGGGCATGATGCGGAAAAATCCGGATACATCGATAAAATTCTGCACGAGGTCGATCGCATCGACGCCATTCTGACCAAGCTTCTGGATGCCAGTAAAGGGCCCAAGGTTACCCTTGAGCCGGTGTGTCTTGTCGAGACCATCGATCGCATTCTCCATACTTTTGACGAGCAACTGAAGGCCAGCAACGTTCGGGTCGAGAAGCATTACCAGGAGGTGCCGCCGATGATGGCGGACAGCGGAGAGATCGAACAGATTTTCAATAACCTTTTTGCCAACTCTCTGTATGAGATGCAGCACGGCGGCGTGCTTGAGGTCGGAGTCGGTTGCGACGATCAGAGGGTGACCATCGAGGTCTCCGATACCGGGGGAGGTATCCCCAAGGACAATCTCACCAAAATTTTCGATCCGTTTTTCACCACCAAGGCCAAAGGAACCGGATTCGGATTGTCGGTGGTATTGCGCATCGTCAAAAGCTACAAGGGGCATATCAACGTACGCAGTATCGAGGGAGAAGGGACCATATTCAATCTCGAATTCCCCCTCGCCGCAGAAACTGCCTGAGTTTTATTCAAGTAACGCGGAATCGCTGTCTTTCATTTTATTATCGGTCATTATGTCCCTGTTGTTACGTGAAATCGCCCTGAGCCTCGATGAGGAGGAGTCTTTACTTCCGGTGCGGGTGGCCAAGGAACTCGGCCTCGACGCGGGAGCCATTGAAAACCTTCGCATCGTCCGGCGTGGCATCGATGCTCGTCGAAAAAACCGCATATTGCGCATATTCAATGTCGAGTTCGAGGTTTGCGACGAAGAGGCTCTTCTGCATCGTCATGACGGTCATCCCCGTTTGCAAAGGGGCAGACGGCCCGATCCGCCGACCATTGTATCTCTGTGCAGGCCATGGAAGGTTGTTGTGGTCGGCATGGGACCGGCCGGATTGTTTGCGGCGTGGTACCTGGCCCGTTGCGGCGCCGAGGTGACTCTTGTCGAACGGGGGCGCTGTGTCGAACAGCGGGTGCGCGACGTAAAAAAGTTTCGCCGGCAAGGCGTCTTCGACCCTGTCAGCAACATCGCCTTCGGTGAGGGGGGAGCCGGGACTTTTTCCGATGGCAAACTTACCACCCGCGTCAGGCATCCGTGGCATCGACAGGTATTGCAGATGCTGGTCGATTGCGGAGCGCCCGAGAGTATTCTGATCGACGCCAAGCCGCATGTCGGAACCGATCGTTTGCGTCTGGTGTTGATTCGCTTTCGACAGATGCTTCTTGACATGGGAGTTGTCATTCGTTACGAAACCCGTCTCAGCGGATTAACGATAGATGCCGGGAGGGTTATCGGCGGCATCTTTGACGATGGAGACGAGCTGTTTTGCGATAGTCTGGTCCTGGCATGCGGACACAGTGCCAGAGATACCTACGAAATGTTACGGTCAGCCGGTGTGGCCATGGCGGCCAAGCCCTTTGCCATGGGGGTGCGGGTGGAGCATCCTGCCGCACTGATCGATCGCATTCAGTACGGGAAAACACGCCATCCGCGTTTGCCGACAGCCGAATACGCCCTGACCTGGAATGATCCCCAGACCGGGCGTGGCGTGTATTCTTTCTGCATGTGTCCGGGAGGCGAGGTGGTTGTCGCTTCTTCCGAGGCGGATTCTGTGGTTGTCAACGGCATGAGTTGTCTGCGTCGCGACGGAGAGATGTCCAACAGCGCTTTGGTCGTGTCCGTTCGACCTGAGGATTTCGACGGACGGGATCCTCTGGCCGGTATGCGATTTCAGCGCAGCTGGGAACACAGAGCATTTTTGCTGGGTGGGGGACGATACTGTGCTCCCGCCCAGAACCTCATGGCGTTTCTCGGCCGCGGGGATGGGCCTGTCCGCTCGACCTGCCTGCCGGCAGTGAGCGGGGCCGATCTGGCCGAAGCTTTGCCGCCTTTTGTGGTTACGGGCCTGCGCCGGGCCTTGCCGCATTTCGATCGACGTATGCGTGGTTTTATCACTGCCGAGGCGACTTTGGTCGGGATCGAGACCCGCACCTCGGCGCCTTTGCGCATTTTGCGCGGGAACGATGGACAGTCGGTTTCCCACGCCGGCCTTTTTCCCGCAGGGGAGGGGGCAGGTTATGCCGGTGGCATTATGAGTGCCGCTCTGGATGGCATCAATATTGGAGAGCAGATAATAAAAACCGTATCAACCGGGAGTTGCAGGTGAAAAAAGCATATGCGGGACAAATTAAGGACCGGGACATCGTCAATGATTCTTTCCTGGTTCGCGAAAAAATAACAGCTATGGCACGTAACGGCAAACCTTATTTGACCATCAAGCTGATGGATCGTACGGGAGAAGTCGACGGCCGCGTCTGGGATCGTGTCGAGGAAATTTCCGGCTGTTTTGAAAAGAATGATTTTGTTCAGGTTCAGGGCAAGGCGAGCCTTTACCTTGGAAAAATGCAACTGGTTATTCAGAATTTGAAAAAAGTCGATGATTCGCAGGTAGATCTAGCCGACTACCTGC
>JASKKK010000097.1 GCA_030154185.1 Desulfuromonadales bacterium | reverse complement strand
AACGGGCGCAAACCCTTTAGAAACAAGGGGAAAAAGAAAACCCGTCACCCCGGAGAATGACCCCAGAGAGACGGGTTTGTCTTTTCTAAATGGTGGAGGTGGCGGGAATCGAACCCGCGTCCGAAAATCTTCCACGTAAGGCTTCTACATGCTTAGTCGGTGTTTTAAATTTAACCGGATACAACTCCCATCGACAGGATGTGTATCAGGCGAGTCCGCTTAAGTTTCGCTTCGGCACCGCGAACCCTTGCCGAAACTAGCCCACTCAATTGACGTCTTTAAGCCCCACGCAGGCAAAGGGACTCAAGACGAGGCAGCAATTAAGCTGCCAGTGCGTACGAAACGTCGTTATCGGCGTTTGTAGTTGTGCCAGTTTTTTATCGAGGCCAACTGGCATCCCCGGCATGCAACCTTCGCTTCCAACCCCCGTCGAAACCGTGTCACCCCCATATAAGTTAAGTGCTGAGTGCTGAGTGAAAAAGCGGCACTCAACTCTCTAAAATTTCTTTTGTTTTTTTGAACAACTGCATTATCGCACGTTTGGCGAAAAAAGCCAAGCAGCTCAGTATCGGTCGCGGATGGCGCGGGCCATTTCACGGTCGGCTTCCTTGCGCTTGAGGGTTTCGCGTTTGTCGTGCAGTTTTTTGCCCCGGGCCACCCCTATTTCGATCTTGACGCGGCCGTTTTTGAAATAGAGCTTGGTCGGCACCAGGGACAAGCCCTTTTCCTCGACCTTGCGTGTCAGTTTATCCAGTTCGGTGCGATGCACCAGCAGTTTACGCACCCGTGTTGGATCATGGTTTTCGCGGTTGCCGAACTCATACGGGCTGATATGGAGATTGTTGACGTACAATTCCCCACCCATGATGCGGCAGAAGGCGTCCTTGAGATTGGCCTTGCCCAGGCGTAGCGACTTGACTTCGGTGCCAAGCAACACCATGCCTGCCTCCAGCACTTCGTCGATAAAATAGTCGTGATAGGCTTTTTTATTTGTTGCGATGATTTTAATACCCATTTTGCTCTTCGCTGCACTCCTCGCCGGGCAGTATTTCGATGATTTCCGGCATGAAGGTGCCACGCGGAATGGCGCGGCTTCCGATCCGGATGATGAAAAAAGATCCCACCATGAAGGTGAGGCCGAGTATCGCCGCCAAAAGGTTGCGATCGACAGGTAAGGCATAAAAGGCGCCGAGGATCTCTCCCAGTACCGCCCCCCCGATCAATGCCAGCAGCGGCACCACGTACAGCAGGAACGACGCCAGAAGAAACTGCCCGGCACGGGTTGCCAGACGCACCTTGTCTCCGACGGCGGCGCCGAGGACATTATGTGTTTCGACCAGCATGGAACGCCCGTCTTCATCGACATGGCAAAGTCCCATGGCCGCGCAGCCGGCACAGAAGGTACTTTTACGGCACAGCACCATGGCGACATGCCGCCCGCGAAGCTCAACGACGGTTCCTGTTTCCTGCATCATGGCAACATCTCCTTGGCGTACCCCATATGCGGACGTCGAAGAATTACCGTTTCTCTTCTCCTCGGGGAAAACGGCTCGCGGCACCGCCGGCCACGGGAACCCCTTTGTACCGATCGGGCGGCGACACCATGCCGCCGGAGACGATGAGCTTAAAAGCCTCTTCCACCGTCATGCCGAGCACGTGGGCGTCCTCCTCGGGTACCAGAATATAATAGCCCGAAGTCGGGTTGGGCGTAGTCGGCACGAACACATTAATAACCCGCCGTTCGGTGATACGCTGAAGTTCTCCTTCGCTGACGCCGGTTACGAAGCCGATGGACCAGATCCCTTTGCGCGGGTACTCGATGAGCACCACTTTGCGAAAACCCTGCCGCTCGCTGCTGAGCACGGTGTCGGCAACCTGCTTGAAGAGGGTATAGATGCCTTTGACCAGAGGGATGCGGTAAACCAGCTTTTCCGAGGCCTGAACCAGCTTATGTCCGAAATAGTTGGTGACCAGCATACCTGTGAGAAGGATCAGCAAGAACGTCAGGATTATTCCCACACCGGGCAGAGGAAAACCGAACAGCTGTTCGGGCTGCCAGCGCAGAGGAAGCATGCGTACCAACAGTCCATCCATCAGGCTGACGATCCAACGCACCACGACGATGGTGAGTCCCACCGGTACCAGTACCAGCAGACCGGCAAAAAAGTAACGCCGTAACATTTTGCGTAAAAAACGCTTTAGAACCGATGCTCGAGGCATACGGGAATCCCTTGGTCGGCCAGTTGCCTGATCGCAGCTGAAAAGTAGAGCTTCGCAGAATGGAAGGTGCAACCCCGAGGTCACCTTCACCTGTCGTTACAGCTTGCAAATTATAAAGAGGGCCGTTAAGGATTGCAAGGTTTCCCGTCAAGATAGAGGGCTTGAACTTCGGCGGTTCGACCGGGACGGCACAAGAAGGACTCGATATCGTGAATAGCTGGAAGATCGGCAGGTTTCAATACCTGGAAGTGGGCTCCATAGCCGGGTGCAAGGGCTCCCATTTCCCCGCCAAGACCGAGAGCACGGGCGCCTTGGTAGGTCGCCATGCCGAGCAACGTACCGGGATCGAGGTCTTCCCCGTAGCATTGACGGGCGAAAGCCATTTCATCCCAAAGGGAAAGACTGTCGTTGCTGGCCAGGCTGTCTGTACCGAGCAGCAGGGCCACTCCAGCATTCAGATAGGCGGAAACAGGCGCTTTGCCGACCTTGAGTCTGTGATTGGACCGCGGACACAGCACCACATACACCCCCATCCCGGCGAGAATATCGATATCGGCATCGGATACCTGGACGCCGTGGACCAGCAGATCACCGGGTCTGAGCAGTTTGAGACGCGCCATTCGCCCGGCCGGACTCAACTCGCGGGCCGGAGGGATTCTGTCTCCCCACCCTATCCGGGGATACAGATGTTCGACAAAAGGCCCAGCGGCATCCCGTACAAACAGGGTCTCTTCGGGGGATTCGGCAAGGTGTATCGACTGAGTAAGGTGCAGGCGAGCCGCCAATCCGGTCAATCCCTGCAAAAATTCCGTCGAAAGGGTATAGAGGGAATGAGGTGCCAATCCGAAAGTCATGGCACCGGGGGCTTTTTCATCCAGAGCCTTTTTCAGGCACTCCAGAGTCCGTTTGTTGCGATGGCGATCGGTCCCCAGGGCTTCGAGAAAGATTCGTCCGCGCAGAGGGCAATGGCGGTAAGCCTGACGGGCGTGGATCCGCGAAAGGATATCGCCGACAGCCCCGGTACCGCTGTTCAGAACCTGCCGTATGCCGTCCTGCAGCGATACGCTGAATTCTTCCGGCGGTACGCCACGCAGAACGCCGATCAGGCGCAGCAGCCAAGCGGTGAAGCCGGGCACCTCCTTTTGCGCCCCGAAAGCATCCCAATAAGGGATGTGGGTCAACTCCAGATGGGTGTGCGCGTTGGCCATCGGCGGCAGCACCAGGGCATCGCCGAAATCGACCACCTGCCAGGCAGGATGCGACGCCGCCAGGCGCCGGGCGTCGCCGATCTCGTCAATCCGCCCGTTTCTCACCACCAGGGCGCCGTTTTCGATACAGGGCCCGATAATGGGCAAAAGATATCGGGCCCTGAAAATGACCGTTTCGGCAGCCGCCATGGCCTAAGGTCTCAAATGGCGTTGCGCAGGTTGCCCTGCCCGGGAGATTCGGTTTTCTGCGAGGTCGGAACGTTCTTTTCGTCGACGAACACCAGTTTCGGTTCGTATTCGGCCGCTTTGTCGGCATCGATATCGAGCCAACTGGCAATGATCACCATGTCGCCCTTGGATACCATCCGTGCGGCGGCGCCGTTGATGCAGATGACGCCACTGCCCGGTTGTCCTTCGATGGCGTAGGTCTGAAACCGGGTTCCATAAGTGACGTTCCAGATATCGACCGCTTCATACGGCAGGATGTCGGCCTGCTTCATCAGGTCGGAGTCGATGGTGATGCTGCCTTCGTAATGCAGATCCGCCCCGGTCACGGTGGCGCGATGAATTTTGGATTTGAGCATTTTCCGTTTCATGGATATGTCAAACCTCCTCGAAGATATAGTTGTTGTCGATCAATCGTGTCGATCCGATGCGAACCGCCAGCAGCAGCACCGAATGGGCATCCACGCGGTCGACACTTTCCAGGGTGTCGCCGTCGCAGATCTTTATATAGTCGATTTCGGCATCCGGTTCGCGACTGATGCGTTCCCGCACCAGACCGACCAGCCGCCGGGGATGGAGCTCACCGTGCCGTGCGGCGACCCCGGCTTGTCGCAGGGCATCGACCAGGGACAGAGCCTGCTTGCGGTGCTCCGCGGAAAGATAAACATTACGCGAACTCATGGCCAGACCGTCTTTCTCCCTTACTGTCGGCAGACCGACAACCTCGACAGTCAGGTTGAGGTCGGCAACCATGCGACGCAGCACGGCCAACTGCTGAAAGTCCTTCCTACCGAACAGGGCAACGTGCGGCTGGACGATATTGAACAGCTTGCATACCACCGTCGTCACGCCGCGAAAGTGTCCGGGCCGGCTTTCCCCGCACAGGGTCCGGGTCAAGCCTTCGACGTTGACATAGGTCTTGTAGCCCTTCGGATACATCGTTTCGGGGGTGGGATGGAAAAGGATGTCGACACCGTTTTCACGCGCCAGTTCGGCGTCGCGCTCCAGATCCCGCGGATAGGCCGAAAGGTCTTCTTTGGGACCGAACTGGGTCGGATTGACGAAAATGGAAGCGACCAAAAGATCGCCGCGTGCGCGCCCCTCCCGCATCAGGGACAGGTGTCCTTCATGCAGAAAGCCCATGGTCGGGACAAAGGCAATACGTTTACCGTCCTGCCGGGCCTGCAGGCAACGGCTCTGGACCGTTGCGATGTCATTGATGATTTCCATGGTGGTTTTAAACGACCTCTTATCAGGAGAAACTATGCTCGGGGCCGGGGAACACACCCTGTTTCACCTCGTCGATGTAGCCCTTGATTCCCTGCCGGATGAGGGAGGCGGCATCGGCATATCGTTTGACGAATTTAGGCGAATATTTTTCGCACAGCCCGAGAATATCGTGGATGACAAGCACCTGGCCGTCGCAGGCAACGCCGGCGCCTATACCGATGGTGGGAATATCGAGAGCGGCGGTTATCTGGCCGGCCAATCCGGCCGGTATGCCTTCGAGGACGATGGCAAAAGCGCCGGCATCCTGGACGGCGCGGGCGTCGCGCAGCAACTGGCGGGCCTGTTGATCCTGCTTGCCCTGCACTTTATAGCCGCCCATGCGGTGAATCGACTGGGGAGTAAGGCCGATATGCCCGACCACGGGAATATCCATATCCGCAAGGGTCCGGACCACGTCGGCGACATTTTCTCCGCCTTCGAGCTTGACGGCCTGCGCGCCCCCCTCCTTGATCAGGCGGCCGGCATTGAGACGTGCCTCCCGCAGATCGACCTGATAGGAGAGAAACGGCATATCCGCCACCAGAAAAGCTTGTCCGAGGCCCCTGGAAACAGCACGGCAATGATAGATCATTTCCTCCATCGTCACCGGCAGGGTGTGGTCGTAACCGGCAACCACCGGTCCGACGGAATCACCGACCAGCACCATGTCGATGCCTTCCATATCCATCAGGCGCGCGAAGGGATAGTCGTAGGCGGTCAGCATGGCGATCTTTTCGCCCTCGGCCTTCATACGCTGAATGTCGAGTACCGTTTTGCGTTTTTGCATGTGCGCTCTCCGTGACGCACCCGAATCGACGATGGAGGGCAAAAAAAAACCCCCTCGGACGCCGTCCGAAAGAGCTGTGCCTGTCCGGTGGAAGCAAGACATGCTTCCCCCTCTGGTGCAACTGCCTTCCGTCCCGGTCCGATGGATCCAGGCGGTATGAAACTTATCCGACACAGGTGACAGCACGTTGGCTCCGGCTCATGTTCCGGGCCTGCTGCCCTACTCTATCAGGGATGCATCTATAGCACACTCTCGGTATGCTGTCCAGATTTTTCCCGCTCGCCCGGCCCGAGCAACGATTCCAGGGTTCCCATCAACACGACAAAAGGGTGGTAATCGGGAGGGGAAACCCCCTTCAACCGGACCTGCTGATCTCGCAGGACCCGCATACGCGAACTTCGTTTGGCCAAAAAGCGATGACAATCTCCCCCGTCCTCGCGCCATACGCTCAATGCAATGTCGAATCCCACCGAACCGAATTTGCTGTAAAGGGTTTGCCAGGCCAGTCGGTCCCAGCGTTCCAGAGCCTGCACCCTACCCAGTTGTTCCAATATTTCGGTCAGCCCCAGGTGCTGTTTGACCTCTGCCAGCAAACTCGCCATGGTCAGAAGATTCTCACCGGTCAAGAGAGCAAGATTGGCCACGGGCAGAAAGTCCTGCAGGTAACTCAGGGCGGCACATTGTCGTGCCGCAACTCCGTCAAGACCATCCCGGATCAATTGGCCGGTCATCTCGGTGCGTAACTGCATGGCGTCGGCGGGCAGTATGTCATCCAGAATCTTGAGATAGCTGGCAACATCCTTTTTAAAAGCCTCTATCACCGCAGGTTCCAGGGGAATTTTGAGATTGCGCACCAGAGCCCACCGGCACATTTCCTCCAGGGTATTTTCAAGACGCAGCAACCATTCGGCCTGGCGATCGAAGGGCCATGGATTATTTTCGCCCGCCAACATCGCCCGCACATGCGCCCCGTCGAGCACTGCGTCGAAAAACAGGTACAATGCGGCAACCTCCGGCAAATCGGCTCCGGTCTGCCGACACAGCCTGCCGCACATGGCACTGCCCGCCTGATTGATGATGCGGTTGGCCATAACGGTCGCCGCAATCTCCCTGGCCAGCGGATGGGACGCAAGCATATCGCCAAACCGATCTGAAACCCGAGCAGGAAAATAATGACGCAGGCAATCCCGCCCGAAGGGTTTTTCCGGCAAAGTGCTATGCAGCAAAGCATGATACATCTGCATCTTGCTGTAAGCCATCAAAACAGCCAGTTCCGGACGGGTGAGAGCGCGCTCGGAACGCGAGGTGGCCTGCTTGAGAGTCGGCAGATAATGTGCCGAGGGATCGAGAATCCCGCCATCGGCCAGGCTCTCCATCTGCGCGAAAAACGACTCGAGCCGGTCGCCGCAGCGAGCACGGTCGAGACTCACACAAAGGCCCTGTTTGCCGCAATCATAGAGCACCGCCTGACATACGTCCTCCGAAAGGTCCGCCAGCAAACGATCGCGCTCTTCCATGTCGCAAAGCTGGCCATTGTGCATGAGGAGACGCATGAAAATCTTGAGGTTGACCTCACGGTCGGAGCAAGACACGCCTCCGGCATTATCGACAGCGTCGATATTGATGCGACCGCCGCCGAGACTGTACTCGACCCTGGCCTGTTGGGTAAAACCGAGATTGCCCCCCTCGCCCACCACCCTGACCCTCAGATCCCGTGCATCGATACGCACATCATCGTTGGCCCGGTCGCCCACTTCCTGATGGGTTTCCCCATCGGCCTTGACATAGGTTCCGATACCGCCGTTCCAGAGGAGATCGGCCGGGGCGGCCAGAATCATCCGGATCAGTCCGGGTCCATCAATCGATCGCTGGCGCGTTCCCAACCACCGCCTCACCTGCGGAGACAGGGGAATATCCTTGGCCTCCCTTGGGAAAACCCCGCCCCCCGGCGATATGGCATGCGGATTGTAATCGGTCCAACTGGAGCGCGGAAGCTCGAACAAACGGCGTCGTTCAAGAAAAGAACGATCCGGGTCCGGATCCGGATCGAGAAAAATATGCCTATGGTCGAAGGCGGCGAGCAACCGCAGCCGATCGGATTGCAGCAATCCGTTACCGAACACGTCGCCGCTCATATCCCCGATGCCGATGACAGTCAAAGG
>JASKKK010000096.1 GCA_030154185.1 Desulfuromonadales bacterium | reverse complement strand
CAAATGACAAATGACAAATGACAAATGACAAATGACAAATGACAAATGACAAATGACAAATGACGCCGCGCCAGCGGAAAAACTGGACTCCTGCCCTCGATAGGTTACATTTCTAAGTACGATAAACCCATCCGACACAAGGGGGCGGTATGCGTAAACCCGAGGACTTGTTGGCACAGGGCGATGGTTTGCTGGTGGTCGATGTGCAGCGGGATTTCTGTCCCGGTGGGGCGTTGCCTATTCCCGAGGGGGATGAGGTGGTTCCCGTCATCAATCGCTGGATCGAATCGGCCCTGAAAAAGACTCTGCCGATCTACTATTCGCGCGACTGGCATCCCGAAGGACACCCCAGCTTCGAAAAGAATGGCGGCGATTGGCCCCTGCATTGTGTTCAGGGTACGCCGGGTGCCGATTTTCATGACGATCTTCTTCTGGTACCGGCAGCCGTCGTTATTGCCAAAGGGGTTCGTTTCGACCAGGACCAGTTATCCGTTTTCGACCAGACCGGGTTTGCCGAAAAACTGCGTCGGGATGGCGTCAAGCGGTTGTGGGTTGCCGGTTTGGCGCTGGATGTCTGTGTGCGCGCAACCGCCCTCGATGGCGTTCGCGCGGGATTTGACATCGGGGTCGTTGTCCCGGCCTGTCGACCTGTGACCCCCGCCGGGGGAGAGGCGGCCCTGGATGCCATGCGCGCCGCCGGTGTGCAGCTCTTAGGTGATAACGGCTGAATTCGATGCCCTGACGATCGACCCTGCAATCTTTGATTTACTGCTTAAAAGACCGGCATTTTCCTCCACGGGTGACGAGGTGCCGGTTTTTTTAATGCTTTCGCAAAAACCATTAAATGGGATGGCTAAGCAAAAAGCGCTAAAGGTAATCGCAGCAACGCAGCAGTTGGCGAGTTTTTGCGACGCCATCTATTTTGGTTTTCGCCTGCCTGCGAACCCGGCGCCGAAGCTCCGGCACGCTGCGAATTAGCTTGAAATGAGCATATGAAATGATGTACAAATGGCACGTTTGTCATTTATACCGCTTACGCGGTGTCATTTTGTCCGTGGTCATTTGTCATTTGTTTTGACAACGGACTAAATCCAAATTGCCGATTTTACAGGAGATTCAAGTGTTGATTCCGGCTGTTGCGGGCATCTTGGCGCTGTTGATATGGATGGTCTTATGGTTTTGGCATGGCGGTTTCTGGAAGCTGGAACCGTTTCTGCCTCAACGGGGGGAAAATCTCTCCTGGCCCGCCGTCGATGTCATTATTCCGGCACGCGACGAGGCCGATATCCTTCCCCATGCCTTGCCGACCGTGCTCGGGCAGGATTATCCAGGCAAGGTCCGCGTGTTCCTGGTGAACGACCAGAGTCGAGACGGTACGGCCGAGGTCGCCCGACAATTGGCCGATGCATCTCCCTGCGGGGAGAGGTTGGTCATTGTCGAGTCCGCATCGCGCCCGAAAGGCTGGACCGGCAAGTTGTGGGCCCTGCAGCAGGGAATAAAGGCATCCGAAACGCATGCAGCTTCCCTGGTACTGTTCACCGATGCGGATATCGCTCACGAAAAGAGCAGTCTGGCACGTCTGGTGACTCAGTCGTTGCAAGGGGACTACGATCTCGTTTCCCTTATGGCTCGCTTGCAGGCGTCTGGTTTCTGGAGCCGCCTGCTCGTGCCCGCTTTCGTCTATTTTTTCGCTATGCTTTATCCATTCAAACGTATCGCCGATTCACGCAGCCGTTGCGCCGGCGCTGCCGGCGGGTGTGTGCTTCTGCGACGCCGGGCCCTTAAAAAAGCCGGCGGACTGCCGGCCATTGCCGGAGCTCTCATCGACGACTGTTCCCTGGGGCGGCTCATCAAGCGCCATGGACGATCCGGCGGAGGCAGAATCTGGCTCGGTTTTACCCGTGAAGTAGTGAGCATGCGTCCCTGTACCGATCTTTCCACGGTCTGGCGTATGGTGGTCCGTACGGCTTTCGTGCAGTTGCATCATTCCTGGCTGTTGCTTTTGGGGACGGTTTTCGGCATGTCGCTCGTATTCCTGGTGCCGCCTTTGTGCTTCTTTGTCGGAGGATGGGACCTTATCTTGCATAATGGCAACGTGGCTGCCGGCCTTTCAGCCATTTCGGGGGGCGTGGCCTGGGCGGTCATGACCCGGACTTTTCGTCCCATGATCCGTTTGTATCGACAGCCGCTGTGCATGGCTTGGCTTTTACCCCTGGCCGCGTATCTATATACCGTGATGACCGTCGATTCCGCCCTCCGTTTTTTAAGAGGCGAGGGTGGGGCATGGAAGGGCCGCACTTATGAGGGAGGAGCACCACAAGGATGATGTCATGATTTTGTCTCGGACAAGTTTTATGACAGATTGTGCAGATAAATTTTCCAGCAGGTTCGGGCGGCGGCTCTTCTTCTTTGCAAGAGGGCTGGCCGTCGGTCTTGCCTTCCTCCTCGCGATCGGGCTGGTTTCCAATGCCTATGCATTATCGGTTGCGTCTTTTTCGCCGAGGGAATACCGGGTTACGGTATGCAGTTTGCAAAACGTTACCGGGCTTGGCCCTGGCAGGGAGCAATACCCAAGGGGAAAAGATTCCACCGCTCCCGGCTTGTCGAACTGCCGCATGTTTCGGATTTCCGTTCGGTTCGAGTCGGGGCGGGCCGACTCGTCGTCCCAATCTTCGGTCCGACGCCTGGGTAATGCGCAACGTCGCTCCGAGTATCGTTTGAATGTGTGCGACACCATGACCGGTCAGATGGTTTTTGACGAAAGGATTCCTTATGTCGAAAAAATGATCGTGCAAGGGGGACGACATGCGGGATACGGTCAAGAAATTGGCTATAAGAATATCCGGCAGGGCATGGTGGTGCGTCCCGTGGCCGTTGGAGATACCATCCGTTTGACACTGACCTTTTGCTCCGGCAGAGTCTTGGAGAGAGGCCTCCAAAACATCTTGAGTGCGCCAAAAATTTATGACACCGGGATCTCGACATGTATCGATATCGTTCCCGGTCAATGGGTGGAACTAAGTGAGCGGTTTGAGCAAACCGTCCCCGGTATGCCGGACCGTCATGATCGCGTCATAGGGAATTCCCGCCGTCATGGGCGGATGTGGGTTCGGATCGATGAACTTCCCCGTCCGTAAACGCATTTACCGGCGGAGGACAGGACGAGCTTTCCTAAAGAATCTTCATTGCCTTTTCGGGCGGGTTTGGTATAGAGTTGGCATGAACATGTTTTTCTAACATGTTTCTAATGTCTTGTTGGTCAGTCGCTTTTACGATGCCCTGTCAGGTCTCGGGCGTTTTATTGATGGCGCCGCAAAACCCACCAACTGCTGCGTTGCCACAATTGGCGCGTTTTGCCCAGCCATCTCATTTGATACTTATTGCGAAAGCATCTTGATTGATTCAATATCATCGAGAAGGGGGAACATGAACCGCATGGCCAGTTGCAAAGTATTGCTTGTCTTTCTTCTGGGGCTGTTATTGACCGCCGGTTGCACCAAGCTGACGGATCTCGACCCCGGGACCGTACAACAGATATACGGCGAACGTTACTCCGCCGTCGTCGAAAGGGAGTCCGTCGAAGTCTCCCTTGGTGACGATGCGGTTCAACCCGAAAAAGAATACCTTATCGGGCCGAACGACATTCTCTACGTCAATGTCAAAGGACATCCCGAACTCAGCAGCCCCGGCATCATGGTCGGCGGGACCAACAAGGTTTCCGGCAGCCGCGTCGACGGACTCGGCAGGGTACATCTGCCTCTGGCCGGCAGCGTTCCCGTGGCGGGGATGACCATCGGACAGGCGACCGACCATATCCAGGAGGTGTTTCGCACCTATCTCAAGGAACCCTGGGTGGTGGTCGAGATTTCCGAATATCGCAGCAAGCCGCTTTATCTGCTGGGGCAGTTCAATGCCCCGGGCACCTATTACATGGACCGCTCCTACTCTTTGATGGAGGGGCTGGCGCTCGGCAACGGTCTCAAGGATATCGCCAATCTGCGCTCGGCACGCATCATCCGCAACGGCAAGACCATCCCGGTCGATATCTATCGCTTGCTGCAGGAGGGCGATCAGTCGCAAAACACCTGGCTGGCCGCCAACGATGTCATCTTCGTGCCCGACGATAAGAATCAGAACGTGTTCGTTTTCGGGGCCGTCGACAAGCCGGGTCCCATGACCATGCCCAACGGACAATTGACCCTGGCCCAGGCTCTTTCCAGCGCCGAGCTTAACGAAGGTAGCGCCAAAGCGACCCATGTGAGGATCATTCGCTCCATTTCCCCGACCCGCGGGGAATTGCTGGTGATGGATCTGAACCGCATCCTGAACGGAGAGGCGCTGCCTTTCCCCCTCACCGAAGGGGACATCGTCTACGTGCCGCGCAGCGGTCTGGGATCCTGGAACCTGGCCATTCAGGAGATACTGCCGTCTTTGCAGGCTGTCAGCTCCCTGTTGCAACCTTTCGTGCAGATCAAGGTGTTGACCCGCGATTGATCCTGGTCACCAAAGGTATTTACCGCGGAGCACGCAGAGGACGCAGAGAAAATCATAAACTCGGCCTTATGTATTTGCTTTACCTCTGTGTTCCTTGTGGCTCGAGTGAGCGTAGCGAACGGGCGCGAGATGTAAAAACCGTTCTCGCACGAAGCCACGAAGACGCCAAGGAACACCGGAATCTTTGAAGACATGACGTATATCAATTTTTTTGATTCGCTCTGCGGTCTCCGCGGCCTCTGCGGTGAGAACGCTTTTGGTTAAAAGGCAATAAACGCGTTTGCCGCGGAAACAGCAGCGATAAATATCCGATTTACCCCTAAGAATAACCACACTTTAAAATAGCAGGAAAAAACCATGGAAAATCCCAACGAGTACAGCAGCTACTCCTACCTTGAGGAAGAGGAAGTTCATCTTCAGGATTACATTGCCGTGTTGTTGCGGCGGCGCAAAGCCTTCCTCCTTGCATTCTGTCTCATCTTTTTCGGGGTGGCGCTCTATACCTTTTTCGTCAGTCCCCTGTTCGAGGCAAAGGCGACGCTGCATGTGCGGGACGAAAAGGTCAAAGGCAACGGCCTGTTGGATGATCTGGGGCTCAGCCGGGAAAACCCCATCGAAACGGAAGTCGAGATCCTGCGCTCCCGCACCAATATCGAAGAGGTGGTGAAGCAGCTGCACCTCAATTGGGGGATAGAGAAGTCTTCCGAAGATCTGGACTTCCGGGTGCTCGATTTTTCCTCTACCGCCGAGGAGCCTGCTTATACCGTTGAAATCCTCGAAAATCGTCGCTATCGTGTGACCGATGCGGATGGTGACCTGGTTGGCGAAGGACAGTCCGGACATTTACTCAAGACCGGTGACTTTCGGTTGCTGATCGAGGATATTAAAGGGCAAAAAGGGCAGGAGTTCGATCTGACGCTTCTGCCTTTCAATGATGTGGTGCGCGGTTTGCGGGAAAACATCAATGCCTCCGAAGTCGGAAAAGGCACCAATATCATCCAGGTTTCGTATCGCAACAACGATGCCGAACAGGCCAGCAAGGTGGTTAACACCCTGGCCAACGTCTATCTGGAACGCAACATTCTGTTGAAGTCCGAAGAGGCCAACAAGTCGGTCGAGTTCATCGACCGTCAGCTTCAGTCGGTGCGAAAAAATCTCGACGGCGCCGAGGAGCAGCTGGCCGCCTACAAAAGCGATTCCGGCGTGGTCGAGATGGGAACCGAGGCGACCAGCCTGCTCGAACTTCTGACCGGCAAGGAAAAGGAACTGGCGAGCGTCGAGCTCTATCGCCGTCAGGCGCAGTTCGCCGTCGAATCGTTGCAGGATGCCATGGCGCAAAAGAAAGGTTACGTCCCGGCCGTACTGATGGACGACCCGGTGGTCGCCTCTATGGCCGAAAAACTCGCCACCCTCGAGGTGGAAAAGCGCCGCCTTCTCATCGACCTGACCGAGATGCACCCCGAGGTGCGGGCGGTGCAGGGGCAGATCATGCAGATTCAGCAGAAGCTGCTCTCCACCTATCAGCAGCTGTTGTCCGGACTGAGCAAACAGGCCGACACGGTGCGCCAGGACCTGCAGCGCTATGAAGCCCGGGTTCGCAAACTGCCCGCCGCCGAGCGTGATCTCGCCCGCCTGACCCGCCGTTCCACCGTCAATGCGGAGATCTATACCTTCCTGCTGCAAAAGCATGAAGAGGCGCGTCTCGCCCGGGCCGCGACCATCAGTAACGTGAATATCATCGACCCGGCTATCGTTCCGGATCGTCCCGTCAAACCGCAAAAAGCCAAAAACCTGCTGCTGGGGCTCATCGTCGGCTGTATGGCCGGCATCGGTTTGGCCTTCCTGTTGGAATACCTGGACGATTCCATCAAGGACGGCGAACTCGCCAAGCGCGAAGTCGGTCTGCCGCTGCTGTCCGTCATTCCCCATATCGGTTTTGATCGTAAAGGCGAGAATACCAAGGCGCTTATGCAGAGCAATGTCAGCCGCAGGATTCTCATTTCCCAGTTCAGACCCAAGTCGGCTGCGGCCGAGGCTTTCCGCAGCCTGCGCACCGCGCTGCACTTCTCTTCACTCGGCCGCGAAAAGAAAGTGCTGCTGGTCACCAGCGCCTTTCCCTCCGAGGGCAAGACCACCATTTCCGGTAATCTGGCGGTTACCCTCGCCCAGACCGGAAACCGCGTGCTGCTGGTCGGATGCGACTTGCGCAAACCGACCCTGCAGGATATGTTCGGAGGGGCGGATCGCGGCGGCCTGACGGAAATTCTCGTGGGCGATGCCAAACCCGAGGACGTCATCAAGCCGACCGGGTTGTTCGAGCTCGATTTTCTGCCTTCGGGAGCGGTACCACCCAACCCTGCCGAATTGCTCGAATCCGACCGCATGCGAAATCTTGTCAACGATTTGCGCACCCGGTATGATGTCATCCTTCTCGATGCGCCGCCCGTGCTGGCGGTTACCGATGCCAGCGTTCTCACTTCCCTGGCCGAGCAGGTGGTATGGGTGCTGGCGGTCGGCGGCGTGTCCATCAAGGCGGCCCGGCGGGTCAAGGAAATCATGGATGGCATCAAGGCCCCGCTGGTCGGTTTCGTTCTCAACGACAAGAACCAGGAAGGGCAGACTTACGGTCGGTACGGTTATGGCTACGGCTACGGTTATGGCTATTACCAGCAGGATCAGCAGGAGGTTTCTCCCGGCATCATGGGGAAACTCCTGGGGCGTTTTGGTGGAAAGGGTGAGTAGGGAAAAAGTAAGGTGTTTGTGATCTGCGGTATCGGGACCTTAGCACTCAGTCCCAAGATACTCAGCACTCAGCACTCAGCACTCAGCACTCAGCACTCGGAACCTGTTCACCCCAACACCGGCGGGTCGCGTCCCGCCGGACGCCTTCCTCTTTTTGCTTGCCCAAAAAGAGAAAGCAGAAAAAGGGCACCCCGCTCCTGGCCCGCCTGTGGCGGGTACCCTCCACTACGCGACCGCCGGGCGGGCGGAAAAGATTCGCTGCGCTCAGTTTTCCGCCTGTTTCGCCCGTCGGCCGCTCCGTTCCGGCGGCGTCACAAGGGGGGAGAACGGCATTGCCGTTATAAAACAATTCGGCAGCGCCGGTGTCTGCAACAGCTTACCGCCGATGCTGGCGAACCGCCTTCAGTTCGCAAAAGCCCTACGCAGCGCGACAGGTTAGGTTGCGTGGCACAGGTTGATTCAGGATGTCGCCTCCGGCGACAGTCTTTGTAATGGCGGCAGCCGACGTTAGGCCATTTCTTTGGGTACTTTCTTTTTGGCCTTGAAAAGAAAGTACCCCGGCCGCCGGCCGGGACCGGCGACGTTGAAGTACGGGGTTTCGCTTTTGATTTCCGGCGCTCGGAACTGCGCACGCGATACGCGATACACCGTACCGA